>JBDHYV010000006.1:0-25835 GCA_039811545.1 Bacteroidales bacterium
ATATAACACTAATTCCAAAAATCAAAAAGAGCATCCAAATTGTTTTCTGTTGCATTGTTGTAAAGGTTTTTAATATTCGTTTTCCATGCGTTCCACGTAAGTTGGCCTGGCAGGGCGTCTTCGATTTGTCGGATTGGCAATAGCCCTGTTGCCGCGAGACAAAACGTGCGGCAACAGGGTAAAATGTTTATTCGCAATTCACCGATTCATTGTAGTCATCCACTGTGATGGTGTAATACAAAGTGTATGTAACAGGTTTACCGTATTCCATTAATACCGGATCATAATTATCATATTGTGTAAGATGAAAAATCTTATCGGTATTATTTTTTGAGTAACAGATACATTTGCCATCTGTAAACCTTAACACAACCGAGTCTCCGATATGGTCTTCAAGACTTGCGAAAAAAAACAATGCAACAGACTCCACTCTGGATGTGTGAGTTTCTATACTGCTATCGTTTGGAATATAGAAGTTCCTAAATAAAACATCATTAGAATTGTAAACCTCCATATTTAAATCATGCCCGGAACGATTGCGATAAACATAAGTAATTGTTTTAACCGCATCAATGTGCTTTTGGCAGGAATGAACCAAAGCACTAATCCCAATAATCAAAAAGAGCGTCCAAATTGTTTTCTGTTGCATTGTTGTAAAGGTTTTTAATATTCGTTTTCCATGCGTTCCATGTAAGTTGGCCTGGCAGGGCGTCTTCGATTTGCCGGATTGGTAATAGCCCTGTTGCCGCGAGAAAAAACGTGCGGCAACAGGGTAAAATGTTTATTCGCAAACCACCGATTCATTGTAGTCATCCACTGTGATGGTGTAATACAAAGTGTATTTGCTTTGTTCCACTAAATCAGGCGAATAATTGTCGTATTTCCGATAATCGAAGATTTTGTCCCCAAGAGAACCACTGCCACTTTTTCTTGAATAACTTAAACAATGGTTGTTGCTGAATCGGATAACGACAGAATCTCCATACTTCATTGTAGGTTCATAAAACAAAAATGGAACAGGGCCTTCATCGCGTATAGTATTTGTCTCAACTTCCATATTTGTTGAAAGCGAAAAGATTTTAAAACGGTCACCTTCATTATATACTTCTATATCAAGATCAATACCCGATTTGTTTTTGTAAATATAGGTTATTGTTTTAATAGGTTCAACGCGCTTTGAGCAGGAATGATCCAAAACACTAATCCCAATAATCAAAAAGAGCGTCCAAATTATTTTCTGTTGCATTGTTGTATAGGTTTTTAATATTCGTTTTCCATGCGTTCCACGTAAGCTGGCCTGGCAGGGCGTCTTCAATTTGCCGGATGGTGTACCCGCTTACCTGATCGTATCCACTGATACCGTCTATCATATCTTGAACTACTCCTGTGTATACAGGTACAGAACTGCCGCCAACAGCATCGTAGTTTGGTGTATAATTAATGTAGACCATACGGGTCAACTCCCATTGCACACCTCTTGCCCACGATTCGGCCACTTTGAGGTCGCCTAAGCAGCATTGAACGGCACAATTTTCATCATTCTGGCAGCCGTAGGTGAAAGAGTCCATTTTCCAATGAGAAGCATGTGCAATTTCATGAATAGTCGTGCCATAAATATTCATTGAGAAGTTTTGAGGGTTGTAGATTTTTATCGCGCTACCCAACCCCAGAAACCTGCAGGATGGACAGTGCGTTCCATTGTTGGAATTGGATTCAAACATCGCCCTAAGCTTCAACTGAGTATTCCAAAAGCTGTTTTGAGGGGGACGGCGCAAACCATGAATGTCATCATAATAGTAGTGGCTTGTAGCCCTGAAAATTGTAGCCCAAAATTCTTGTTTGCCACCTTTCATGTTTAAATTCCAGTTATAGTTTCGTTTGGGGCCGTTGATATTTGCAGTGCTTAGCCAGCCATCCCGAATTTCAAAATCATAACGCTCAAATTGCAAGCTGTAATTTGCCGGGCCAATGAAGGTTCCATTACAACTATAATATCCGTTTTGGTTGGTTATTCCTTCGTGCGTTGTGAACCAGCGTCTTGCCCTAACTTTTAAATGTTTAATCGGAATGCTATCGTTCAGGTTGTCATCCCAAACAAACATTGTTCCGGCAGGTCTCCAACTGGCTTTTGCATTGAAATCGGGTTCCAGGTTGTTGGTGATACGCAAAGCTTCTGCCACCAGCTCTTCCGCCGGCACTGGCAAACCAGCTTTTGAACCGGTTGTGTCTTCAGGAATAAAAAGCTCCTCCAATATTTCATGAGCCACTGCCGGGAACACATAATTAGCCGGCACCGAAGCATACTGATAGGTTGGTTGGCCGGGCGCCACTTCCGAATCCTGGTAGGTCAACGAGCTCTCTATAATTTCCACATCAAGAGGATATTGATACAAATAAATTGAAGTGTCATTTTTTAGCAATGATAATTCATCATCGTTTTGAGGTTTAAACTTGACATAGTAATGTGATGGAATGATCTCATATTCACCCTCTTTGAGGTCGTTTAACAGGTTGTTCAATGCTTTTTGCATATTCATGACCGAATACGGGTTTTCAAGTTTTTTACCAAGAACTGAAACACTTACTGTTTCAGCCCCCGGTGGTTGTGATGTGTCTGATATGTCCTTTTCACAGCTTGCAAGAAATATCCCAAGGAGTAGAAAAGTAATCAGATATATAGAATTTTTGGATGCTATTCTCATTGGATAAAAATTTAAAACACAAGTTGACAGTTGTGTTTAAAATTTCATGTTTTTAGCCGCTAAGCATCAAGGCAAAGCGGCTGCATTTAGTCAAACTTATTTTTCCCCAACTTGAAAATATATTTTGTTGTGCAATAAGGCACATAGTGCTTATGAAGAAGCCCCCCAACACAGAACGGATGAAATCCGGCAACATCCGGGTAAAAGCCAAGGCGTGTGCGTGTACACCAGAGTGTTTGTAAGAATAAAATGTGGGGGATAAATAATGGTAATACAAGCTTATAGCAATAAATCATCTTACTGCTTAAGAGCAATGTGAATTTGTGTTTGTTCAAATTAGTGCTATATATAGTTTTTTGGTTCATCCTAAATCATTCGGTTGTTGCACGATTACCCCCATGCTGAGGCTTTTATTTTTCGGGTGGCAGGCCTGGTTTTTTTTTTAAAATTGCACTTTTGGCTTCTTCATTCGGTTGCGGTGGTTTCGTTCACTTGCCCTTCCAATTTGGGAATAAGCTTTCAATCACACAAAGATACATCTGAGCCATTGCTAAAAGCAAGAATTGCGCTGCCAATTTTCATTCTTTACTGATTTTTTGCCGGTTTATGGTTTGAAATGAAACAACATGCCGTTGCTTTCCAAAGAGCTTAAACCAAAAAAGCTTCAAACCTTTGCAGGGCATGACGGATTCCCTTTGTTCGTCCCACTGATCTTTGGTACTTTCCATCAGTGGAAAGTACAGAAAATACTTATTTTTCTTGTGCTTTTGCCGGTTCAAAAGCACCGAAAAACCTTACGCGCCTGTCCACGCGCCCAGCCCGGCGAGGGCTTGAAGTTTTTCTGCCATTGTTTCCAGAAATATTCTTCTTTTAAGAATCAGGCTTTGGCTTGAAAACATCTTAACACTTTAACATCCTAACACCTTAACACTGTAACACCTTAACACAAAAGCACCAAAAAACCTTACGCGAACGATGCGCCTCCCCGCTCTTAAAAACCAACGCAAATCCAATGGGCCGTCGCCCTGCCGGGCGAGATGGCCTCTTTTCAGAGGCCAAGCCCAAGGATTTGCTGTTGTTTTTTCATTCATTGCCGGCGCTGCCCGCCGTTCGCGCCTGCCCGCGCACCCGGCCCGGTGGCAGCGGGAAGATTTTCTTTGGTTTTTTCCGATAAGACATATTCAAAAATCCTTCTTTTAAAAACCAGGCTTTGACTTGAAAACACTTTAACACCTTAACACCTTAACACCTTAACACCCTAACCCCCTAACATCTTAACCCCCTAACATCTTAACCCCTTAAATCGTTGCTTCATCTATAGGACGAAAGTCTCCGGAATCACCGACAGAAGTTTTATTTGGTGGAGAACGGAGCACATGAAATTTATAAATACAGAGAGCCTTACTTCTGAAATTTATGGTTCGTTCCGACCGCAAACTCACCGGTTTTCATGTACCTTTGACCTGAATATCTCTTCTGAAAAGCCTTTATGATGAATTTTCACACTGAAAATAAGATTGAACGATGCCAATGGCCGGGCGAGCATCCGCTGATGATTGCCTATCACGACAACGAATGGGGTGTGCCGCTGCACGACGATGGCAAATGGTTCGAGTTTCTTGTGCTCGACGCTTTTCAGGCCGGGCTAAGCTGGAAAACCATTCTTTTGAAACGCGAAAATTTCAGGGCTGCCTTCGATGGGTTCGACCCACAAAAAATTGCCCGTTACGATTCGGCAAAAATTGAAAAACTGCTTTCGAACGATGGAATCATACGCAACAGATTGAAAATCAATGCAACGGTAACCAACGCCCGGTGTTTTCTGAAAATACAACAACAGCATGGTTCGTTCGATCGGTTCATCTGGCAGTTTACAGGCGGACCAACAATAGTGAACAGCTTCCGTTTGAGAAGCGAAATTCCGACGCGGAGCCCCGAGTCTGATGCCATGAGCAAAGCAATGATCAGCCACGGATTCAAATTTGTTGGAAGTACGATCTGTTATGCTTTTATGCAGGCTGCCGGCATGGTGAACGACCATTTGGTGTCGTGTTTCAGGCATCCAAGTCATCAATAGAAGGCTCGCCGCCAATCATCATATAAAAATTTCCGATGAAAAAACTACCTTTGCATATATAAATTGAACGGTTGAACATGGATTCATTGATTCGTGTGATAGTGGTTGACGACCACGAAATTTTTCGCAGTGGCCTGAAAATGGTCATCAACAAGCTCGGCTATGCGCGTGTAGTGGCCGAAGCAGCCAATGGAGCCGAATTTTTGCAACTGCTCGATGAAGAAGAAACCGACATCGTGCTGATGGACATTGAGATGCCGGTGATGAACGGGATTGAAGCCACACGCCAAGCCCTTGAGAAAAAACCCGGACTCAAAGTAATTGCCCTGACTATGTTCACCGAAGACGCCTACATTCAGCACATGATTGAAGCCGGAGCCAAAGGATTCCTCATCAAAAACATCCGCAAAGATGTACTCGACAGGGCCATCCAAGCTGTTTATAACGGAAAAACCTATTACAGCGAAGAGCTTTGGGACTATTTTACCAAAAGCATCGTGAAAGAGGAAAAAACCGAAAACGACCTTGTCATCACCCGCCGCGAACTCGAAGTGCTTCAACTGCTGGCCGAAGGCCTGAGCAATAAGGAAATTGGCGACCGCCTTTTTGTGAGCGAACGCACCATTGTCGGCCACAAATCGAACCTCATGGCAAAAACCAACACAAAAAATACGGTGAGCCTTTTGGCCTATGCAATCCGAAACGGATTGACTCACATTTAACTTAGCCTTTCAAAAACCATTTCCGAAAGTCACATCTATGCTTGAGAGCATACGAAAAAACGTTTGTTGATCCTCTCTCGACTCAACTGCATCATCTTGGATTTGCGTAAAAGTACTGGTTTTTACTTCCTGTTTTTACCTTTTTTGCCGTTGTGAAATCAGTAACAAAAAACCTTTTTGGTTTCATCATTCGTCTATACTTTTGTTGGGTTATTGTTAATGAAATAACAAAGCAAATTAAAAAACCAAAAAAATATGAATATGAAAAAAGCAACAATTCTGGTGGTGGACGACGATATGGACGTGATCACCCTTTTAGAGCAGATGCTACAAAACGAAGGCTACGAAGTGATTTCTGCCTTTAATAAAAAGGAAGGCATTCAACTGGCACTCAGCTACAAGCCCGATTTGGCCATCCTCGATGTGATGATGACAACCCAATATGAAGGCTTTGAGATGGCCAAAGAATTTGCCGACAATCCGGCTTTGCGCGACATTCCAACCTTGATGGAAACTTCCATAGAAGTGCTGATGACCACCAAACCAAGTGTTCAGGCCATGGCACGGGAGTTTCGCAACGACCCCAACTACAAAGAGCTTCAGGTCATCCTGATTCGCGACATCGTTACCGGCAACTCAGGCATTGACTACCGTGCCGAAGATGGCCGCTCGGTGTGGGTTCCAGTGGACGGCTTTGTCCGCAAACCTGTTGACCGCGACAGGCTGTTGCCCGAAGTGCAACGTATCTTAGTTAAAAAGTCAGAAGCAAAAGCATAATTCAACAAGACATAATAAAAAACCTATGCAGCTCGGCTGCAAATGTTGTTTAACAGAAATTGATATGAAAGAACAAGTTCGTGAAATTTTAAGCGGTTATCCTGCTGCCGCCAATGACAGTCTGATTCCCATCCTGCAACAGATTCAGGATAAACTGGGTTTCCTTTCCGAAGATGCGGTGGTGGAAGTGGGGAAACATCTCCACATGCCGGCCAGCAAAATTTTTGGGGTGGCCACCTTCTATAACCAGTTCCGTTTTACCCAGCCCGGACGATACCACATTCAGGTGTGCCGCGGTACAGCTTGCCATGTGTTGGGTTCGGCTACGGTACTCGATGAAATTGAAAAACAGTTGAAAGTCAAAGCCGGACAAACCACGCGCGACAAGATTTTCAGCCTCGAAGTGGTTGCCTGTATCGGTGCCTGCGGATTGGCCCCCGTCATAAGCATCAACGGCGAGTTTCACGCAAAACTAACCGCCGAATCCATTCAAAATATCCTGCAAGAATATCGTAACAAGGAGGCATTATCATGATGGCAGACAAATCATTCTTTATCAATCAGGTGCTCAAAGTGAGCGAAAAGACTCAACTTACGACCGATACCGTGAAACAATTAAAAGTGGTACGCAACGACCACAACACCAAACCGGTGATCTTTGTCGGAGCTGGCACCTGTGGATTAGGCGCCGGAGCCGGCGAAACTATCAGAGTTGCCAAAAACTATCTGGCTAATCATCAGATTGATGCCCAAGTAATTCCTGTAGGGTGTATCGGCCTTTGCTCATCCGAACCACTTATGGATGTGAAAATTCCGGGACGAAAAAGAATCTCGTTCGAAAAAGTAACAGGCGACAAAGTTGAATTACTGCTTCAAAGCATCTTCGATGAAAAACTGCCCAACCAGCCCGTACTGGGCCAGTTGCGCGAACAGGATGACCAGAAGGATTGGGACAATGTAAATTATCTTGACGAACATCGTTTTTTCAGACCTCAGCGGCGCATTGTTTTACAGGATTGCGGCATCACCAACCCCGAAAGTATCGAAGAATATATTGCCCGCGATGGCTATAAAGCCTATTTGAACACGTTGAAAATATTCTCGCCTGCCGAGGTATGCGACCAGATTGAAAAGAGCGGCCTGCGCGGCCGTGGCGGTGGTGGTTTTCCAACAGGCAAAAAATGGAAATTTGCCCTTTCCACCGAGTCCGACCAGAAATACCTGATCTGCAATGCCGACGAAGGCGACCCGGGAGCTTTCATGGATCGTGCCGTAATCGAAGGAAACCCGCACAAACTGCTCGAAGGCATGGCCATTGCTGCCTATGCCATCGGCGCAACCAAAGCCTATATCTATATCCGCGCCGAATATCCGCTGGCCATCGAACGCCTGATAAAAGCCATTGACCAAGCTAAATCTTATGGCCTCATCGGGAAAAACATCTATGATTCAGGCGTTGATCTTGAGTTTGTAATAAAAAAAGGAGCCGGTGCTTTTGTGTGTGGCGAAGAAACGGCCCTCATCCACAGCATCGAAGGCGAACGCGGCATGCCGCGTCCACGCCCGCCATTCCCGGCCGTGAGCGGACTCTTTGGCAAACCCACCATCATCAATAATGTGGAAACTTTAGCCAACATCCCGGCTATCATCAATAACGGCCCCGAATGGTTCAGCTTGGTGGGCACTGCCACTAGCAAAGGAACAAAAGTGTTTGCCCTTTCAGGCAAAATCAACACCACAGGCTTAGTCGAGATTCCAATGGGAACCACCGTGCGCGATGTCATCTACAAAATGGCCGGAGGAATTGCCAACGGCAAAAAGTTCAAAGCTGTGCAGATGGGCGGCCCTTCGGGCGGATGCGTCACCGAAGCCAACTTAGATATTGAAGTAGATTACGAAAGTCTCATCAACGTTGGTGCAATGATGGGCTCGGGCGGGATGGTGGTCATGGACGAAGATACCTGCATGGTGGATGTGGCCAAATTTTTTATGGACTTTATCCAGCGCGAAAGCTGCGGCAAATGTATCCCCTGCCGCGAAGGAACACGCCGCATGCTCGAAATCCTTGAAAGCATCACCAACAAACCCAAAAACAGCGAGATGCACGAACCTTTGGCTCGTTTTAAGGGAGTAACACAGCTCGAAAAACTGGGCTATGTTATCAAGGATACCTCACTCTGCGGCTTAGGTCAAACAGCTCCAAACCCAGTGCTAAGCACACTGCGCTGGTTCAGAGAAGAGTATGAAGAACATGTTTTCGACCGCAAGTGCCGTGCCGGAGTGTGCAAAAACCTGCGCGATTATTCCATTGATGCCGAAAAATGTACAGGCTGTACGCTTTGCGCCAAGAAGTGTCCCACCAACGCCATCATTGGCGGACGTAAACAACCTCATTTCATCATCGCCGATAAATGTATCAGCTGCGGCGCCTGTTTCGAGGTGTGCAATTTCGATGCAGTATTAGTCAGCTAATCCGAATAACACAAAATACAGCGTTTTATGAAACTCACGATCGAAGTCAATAACAACAAGATATACGCCGAGCCCGGCGACACCATCCTCGATGCACTCAGCCGTCACGGCATCGGCGTGCCCACCCTTTGTCACATGAAAGGATTCTTCCCAAACGGCGCATGCCGCATGTGTGTGGTAGAAGTTGAAGGCCGCCGAAACTTAGTTACGGCCTGTTCCGAGCCTGTTACCAATGGAATGAAGATTAAAACTCACTCCTCAAGGGTGATCGAATCGCGCAAAACCATTGTCGAGCTGCTGCTGTCTAACCACCCCGATGATTGTCTCTACTGCGAACGCAATGGAAGTTGCGAGCTACAGAAACTGTCGGAAGACCTTCATGTTCGCGAAAGGCGTATCAGCGGAAACAAGAATAAATATAAACTCGATGTTTCGAGCCCAAGCTTAGTGCGCGACCCGGCCAAATGTATCCTTTGCGGACGCTGTGTCAGGGTGTGCGAAGAGGTGCAAAATGTGTCGTCTATCGGATTTGTTGGCCGAGGCAACAAAACATTCATTGATACCACATTCAATCATGGGCTCAATCTCTCCACCTGTGTAAACTGCGGACAATGCATCATGGTTTGCCCAACCGGCGCATTGAAAGAACAGCCGCACATTGCCGAAATTAAGAAGAACCTGAACGACCCATCCAAAGTGGTCATCGTGCAACATGCTCCGGCCATCTCGGTTTCTTTAGCCGAAGAGCTGGGCTTCAAGCCCGGACAAAACATCGTTGGCCTGATGAATGCCGCCCTCCGCAGAATCGGCTTCGACTATGTGTTCGACACCTCGTTTTCGGCCGACCTCACCATTATGGAAGAAGCCACCGAACTCATTCATCGCGTTACCAATGGCGGGGTGCTACCCATGATCACCAGTTGCTGTCCCGGATGGATTAAATATGCCGAGGAGTTCAGCCACGACCTGCTGCCCAACCTTTCCACTTGTAAATCGCCACAGCAGATGATGGGAGCCATCATCAAGAGCTATTTTGCTGAAACCGAAGGCATTCCGAAAGAAAACATCTATTCGGTATCCATTATGCCCTGCACCGCCAAGAAATTTGAACAACAGCGTGAAGAGATGACACAAAACGGCATCTCGGATGTTGACGCCGTGCTCACCACACGCGAGCTGGCGCGCCTGATCAGGCTTCATGGCATTGATGTTCATAAACTGGAACCCGAATTGGCCGACTCGCCGCTGGGAACCCGTTCATCAGCCGGTAAAATATTTGGCTCGTCGGGCGGTGTGATGGAAGCTGCCATTCGTTCGGCACACTATTTCATCACGGGCAAGGAAATGGTGAAATTTCAGGTGAAAGCCGTTCGCGGACTCGAGGGGCGCAAAGAAGCCACCGTTCAAATTGGCGACCTCGAAGTGGGTGTTGCCGTAGTGAGCGGCCTGAAAAATGCTGAAGACCTCCTTCAGGAAATCCGTAACGGAAGAAAAGACCTGCATTTCATCGAAGTGATGGCCTGCCCCGGCGGATGTATCAACGGTGGTGGACAACCCATCGGCACTACCGAAGAGGCTGTCAAAGCACGCATGGCAACCCTTTACGACATTGACGAAAAAGATGCCATTAAAGTATCGCACAAAAATCCATATATCGTAGATCTATATGATAAATTCTTAGGCAAACCCTTAGGCCATAAGAGCCACGATTTGCTGCATACACATTATCAGAAAAGGGAAGTATATTAGTTTTTCGGACAGGGCAGGAGGACAACAAAAGTCGCTCCTGCCCCTGATTGAAGCAAACAATGGCCCACAACAGCAAATACAAACAGTTGGTATTCACCGTGAAAGACCGGTGCAGGGTGTGCTATACCTGTGTGCGCGAGTGCCCGGTAAAAGCCATAAAAATCATCAATGGCCAAGCCGAAGTCATCAGTGAGCGCTGTATCGGTTGCGGCAATTGTGTGCGGGTTTGCAGTCAGGAAGCCAAAGTTTATCTGAAACTCACCGATGAAGTGACGAGCCTGCTGAAATCCGGCAAGCCAGTGGCAGCCTGTCTGGCACCTAGTTTTGCTGCCGATTTTCATGCGGTTGGCGATTATCGCCGATTGGTGGGGATGGTTAGGGCATTGGGCTTCACCTATGTTACTGAGGTGGCTTTTGGAGCCGATCTGGTGGCTCGCGGCTATCGTCAGAAATATGATGCCGCAACGCATGAGGGCGTTATCTCGTCCGACTGTCCGGCGATAGTCTATTATGTCGAGCATTTTCAGCCCGAGCTGGTGGATCATCTTGCTCCTTTTGTCTCACCGATGGTAGCCGCTTCGCGCTATCTGAAGCTTCGTTATGGTTCGGAGCTTGAAGTGGTTTTTATTGGGCCTTGCATTGCCAAAAAGGCCGAGTCGGACGACATCTATTATGCCCTCACCTTTTGCGAGTTGCGCGAAATGTTTGCCCAGTCCGGCATCAAGCCCGAAGATGTTGAACCCTCCGAATTCGACCCACCCCATGCCGCCCGTGGCGCGGTGTTTCCGGTGAGCCACGGTATGCTCCAAAACATGGAGATTGCCGATGACCTGACCAAGGCCGATGTGGTAGTAGCCGAAGGACGGCGCAATTTTATGGATGCCCTCAACGAATATTCCAAAGGCTCGCTGAAAGTGAAACATCTCGAACTTCTATGCTGCGAAGGCTGCATCATGGGTCCAGGGATGTCGAAAAACGGCAACAAATATCACCGTCGCTCTTTGATATCGGCTTATGCCGAAGAGAAAATGAAACATCTCGACATAGAAGAATGGGAGAATGAAATGGTATGCGCTGCTGCACTTGATCTTAGCAACAGTTTTGCTGCCCGCGACCGAAGGCTCGAAAATCCATCGAATGACAAAGTGGCCGAAGTGCTGTTCAGAATGGGAAAAAACGATTCCTCGGACTATCTCGACTGCGGCGCCTGCGGCTACGACAGTTGTGTGGAACATGCCATTGCCATCGTTCAGGGATTGGCCGAAAACGAAATGTGTCTGCCCTATTCCATCGAAAAACTCCATCAGTCTATCGAGAAGCTGAATATTTCCAACCGCGAACTCAACAAAGCCCGCGAAGCACTCAAACAGTCAGAAAAACTGGCCCACATGGGGCAGCTTTCGGCCGGAATCGCCCACGAACTCAATAATCCGCTGGGTGTCATCACCATGTACAGCAACCTCATCTTGGACGAAACCACAGATGAAAACATGAAAAGCGATCTCCAGTTGATTGTTGAACAGACCGAAAGATGCAGGAAGATAGTAGGCGGTTTACTTAACTTCGCACGCAAAAATCAGGTGCGGCTAACCGAGACCCATCTCGAAAAATTCATCACCCGCAGCCTTCAGTCGGTAGTGCTTCCACAATCGGTTGAAATCAAACTGGATGTTGACTTGAAAGACCCCTATCTTTTCGTGGATGCCGACCAGATGATGCAGGTGTTCAACAACCTCGAAAAAAACGCCATTGAAGCCATGCCCAATGGAGGCATCCTAACCTTAAAACTGCGCGACAAGCCCAACGAAGTGATGGTCTCAGTAACTGATACCGGCACCGGTATTGCCAAAGAAAATATTGAGAAACTTTTCACGCCTTTTTTCACCACCAAAGAAGTGGGCAAAGGCACCGGCCTTGGGCTGCCTCTCTGCTATGGCATTGTCAAAATGCACAAAGGAAAAATCACGGTTCATTCAAACGCGTTGCCCAAGGACGGGCCACTCGGAACCACATTTATGATCACTTTACCCCGTAACCCTGAAAATTAAAAAATTCTGTAAACCCAAGAATATGATGTCAAAAGAAAACAAAACGATCTTTATCGTTGACGACGATTCCGATTACCTATTTCAAATCGAGACCATGGTAAAAAACATGGGGTTTGATGTGAAAACTGCTGAGAGCATGGCCGAGGCCGAAAAAACACTTGAAGCCTTTAGACCCGATCTTTGCATCTTCGACCTGATGATGGAAACAGAAGACAGTGGCTTCATCCTCAGCTACAAAGTCAAAAAGAAATACCCCGATATGCCCATCATCATGGCCACTGCCGCCACCGCCGATACCGGCTACAGTTTCGACCTGTATGGTGAAGACAACAAGGGCTGGATCAAAGCCGACGTTTACCTCGAAAAAGGACTCCGTGCCGACCAACTCCACCGCGAAATAAATAAACTGCTCAAACTCTGATCCTTACCACACTAAAAAATCTGAAAGCATGGCCACACTGCATGTTTTGATTGTTGACGACGAGCCCGGAATACGTTCAGGCGTTTGCCGCATCCTCGGAAACTTTACCGTGGGCTATGCCTTCATGGACGAAGATTTCGACTTCAACCTTATTGAAGCAGGGACAGGCGAAGAAGCCATCGAAATCCTGAGTAAACAACAGGTGGATGTGGTGTTGCTCGACAACAAACTGCCCGGAATGGATGGCATCGAAGTACTTGAAACCATCAAGAAACAAGATTACGATCTGGCAGTGGTGATGATAACCTCCTATGCCTCGCTCGATCTGGCGGTCAAGGCCACCAAAAATGGTGCCTTCAACTTCATGCCTAAACCCTTCACGCCCAACGAGCTCAGGGCAAGCATCGAAAATGTGGCCAAACACCTCTATCTGAAACGCATGACACGCAAAATGCAGATAGAAGGAAAACAAATCAGGTTTCAATTCCTCTCCGTTCTTTCGCACGAACTCAAATCGCCCATTAATGCTGTGGAAGGCTACCTTAAAATGATGCAGGAAAGACAGCTTGGCGATAAAATCGAAGATTACGACAAAATGGTCGAACGATCACTGATCCGACTACGCGGCATGCGAAACCTCATCATGGACATGCTCGACCTGACGAAAATCGAATCAGGAAAAAAAGAACGAAAACTACGCGATATCGAGCTGGGAACCATCGCACAAACAGCCATGGACACGATGGAACCCTACTCGATACAGAAAAATGTGAAAATGACCCTCCAAAAATCAGGAAACACTTATTTACTGGCCGATGCCGATGAAATGGAAATTGTTTTTAACAACCTTATTTCCAATGCGGTAAAATATAACAAAGACAATGGAAAAGTGGATGTTGCCATTGTGGATCAAGGGAGCAGCATCAAAATCACAGTAACAGATACCGGTATCGGAATGAGCCCCGACGATATGGAAAAGATTTTTCAGGATTTTGTTCGCATCAAAAACAGCAAAACCAAAGAAATCACCGGTACAGGCTTGGGGCTTTCTATTGCCAAAAAAATGGTAGAACAGCACAACGGAACCATCACCGTTAGCAGTATTCCTGATGAGGGAACAACTTTTGAAGTAACTTTGCCGCGTAATTGACAGTGAAACCTTCGTATCAATAAGCCACCCTGAGAGGCCTATAAAAAGAATACGCACAAATAGGTAATATAGAACTTGAATCCGACAAACCAGTAAAACAATATTTGCTATGAAATTTGAACCGCAACAATACCGCATCCCCGATGTCAGTATGCAGCCTTTTCTTGACGAAGAGGAAATTCACGATATTCTGCGTCAGGCCGTACCTGAAAAAGAGCGCGTAAAGGCCATCATTGCCAAGTCGCTCGACAAACAACGGCTGAGCCTTGAAGAAACAGCCGTGCTGCTCAATGCCACCGACCCCGAGATGATTGGTTGGATTCGTCAGGGAGCCCGCCAGCTCAAAGAGCGTGTTTATGGAAAGCGCATCGTGCTTTTTGCACCGCTTTATGTGGGCAACTATTGCTCGAACAACTGCCGTTATTGTGGGTTCAAGGCATCCAACAAATCGGCCGTCAGGAAAACATTGAACACAGATGAGCTGATTGCCAATGTGAAAGCCTTAGAGGAACATGGCCAGAAACGACTGATTCTCGTATTTGGCGAGCATCGAACCTACACGGCCGAGTTCATTGCCGAGGCAGTTAAGCTGGTCTATTCGGTTAAAAAAGATCATGGCGAAATCCGTCGAGTCAACATCAATGCCGCTCCTTTCGATATCGAAGGGTTCAAAACCATTGGCGAATCGGGCATCGGCACTTATCAGATTTTTCAGGAAACATATCACCGACCCACCTACAGCATTTGTCATCCATCGGGGAAGAAGGCCGATTACGACTATCGCCTGACGGCTCTCGACCGCGCCATGGAAGGAGGCATTGATGATGTGGGTATCGGTGCCTTATTTGGCCTTTACGATTGGCGTTTCGAGGTGCTGGCCTTGCTGCGCCACGTGAACCACTTAGAGGCCTGCTACAACGTTGGACCGCACACCATTTCGTTTCCGCGTATTCAGGATGCTTTGGATTACGACCTCGACGACCAGTATCAGGTGAGTGATGAAGAATTTACGCGTTTAGTGGCCATCCTGCGCCTTGCAGTGCCTTACACCGGACTCATTCTCACAGCCCGCGAACCCGAACATATCCGCCGCGAAGTGCTGGCCTACGGCTGTTCGCAAATTGATGCCGGAACCAAACTCGAAATCGGCGCCTATGCCGAAAATCCCGAAGTGGATCAAAACCTGACCAAAGAACAGTTCAAAATCAACGACGACCGCACCCTAAATCAGGTGATTGACGAGCTGATCGAAAACGATTACATTCCTTCGTTCTGCACAGCTTGTTACCGCAAAGGCCGTACAGGCCAACATTTTATGGAGTTCAGCGTGCCCGGATTCATCAAAAAATTCTGTACCCCAAACGCACTCTTTACCTTGGCCGAATATATCATTGACTATGCGGCTCCCGAAACTGCAGCCAAAGGCTGGAAATTAGTGGAGCAGAGCATTGACGAGATTGAGGATGAATCGTATCGTAACAAGGTGAGAGACCGTGTGGAACGTATCAAAAACGGCGAACGCGACCTCTATTTTTAAGTAAATCTCACTGACGATCCTATGGCGAAAGGCAAAGACCTCAAACCACATATCGGCATCTTCGGCCGGCGCAACAATGGCAAAAGCTCAATTATCAACCTTTTGGTCAATCAGGAAGTAGCCATCGTATCGCCCGAAGCCGGCACTACAACCGATCCGGTGAAAAAATCCCTCGAAATTTTTGGTATCGGACCGGTCATCATCATTGATACTGCCGGTATTGACGATATTGGCGAACTTGGCGAGAAACGGAAACAAAAAACCTTTCAGGCCATCCAAACCATTGATTGCGCAATGCTCGTGATTGCCGCAAACGAGTTTGGATTTTATGAAAAAGACCTGATTACCCGTTTCAGAGACTTGAAAATCCCGTATTTTATCGTTCACAATAAGAGCGACCTTCACTCTCTTGAAGAGGTTACCCGCGATAAAATCAGTGAGTTTACGAAGGCCGAAGTGCTTGATTTCACCACAACGAATAGTGAGAGATTGGAGGCGTTGACCGAGCTGTTGAAAAAGACTATTCCCGAAAACACGTTTCAAAAACCTTCACTTCTGGGCGACATCATCCAGCCCGGCGGATTAGTGATGCTCGTTACACCCATTGATGCAGAAGCCCCCGAAGGCAGGCTCATTCTGCCGCAGGTGATGACCATCCGCGATGTACTCGACCACGACAACATTTGTGTTGTGCTTCAGGAATACCGACTGAAATCGTATCTTGAACAGAATATGCCCCGCCCACAGTTGGTGGTTACCGACAGCCAGGTGTTTTCCTACGTCAACACCATTGTGCCGCCCGATGTGCCGCTCACGAGTTTCAGCATTGTGTTTGCCCGCCTCAAAGGCGATTTTGAACATTATTTGCAAGGCACGCCCATGTTGGGAAAACTCAACGACGGCGATGCCATCCTCATCCTCGAATCGTGCAGCCACCAAGTGAGTTGCGATGATATCGGGCGTGTTAAACTGCCAAAATGGATCAGGGAGTATTCGGGCAAAGAGCTGAAATTCGATATTGTTTCGGGATTGGATGCCATTGAAGATATCCAACAATACAAGATGGTGATTCAATGCGGCGGATGTGTGGTAACGCGCAAACAACTGCTCAACCGGCTGAAGCCGGCCGTGGATGCCGACATAGCCGTGAGCAACTATGGAATGGCCATGGCCTGGTTAAATGGTATTTTCGACAGGGTGACCGAACCGTTTAAAAAACATGCAGAATGAATAAATCAATTGATGAACTGCTTTTAAAAAGTAACCACAGCAAAGAAGAGTTGATTCGCCTGCTTTCGGTTGAGCCTGGTTCTGAAACAGAAAAGGTGTTGCAGGCCGGCCTTCGTGTCAAAGCCGAACATCCGGGCCGGATGGTGTATCTGCGTGGCCTGATTGAGCTGTCGAACCGCTGTGCCCGAAATTGCTACTATTGCGGCATTCGTGCGGCCAATCCAATGGTTGAACGTTATACGCTTTCCGACGAAGAGGTTTATCAGGCTGCCGATTTTGCCTGGAAAGAAGGCTTCGGATCATTGGTTATCCAAGCCGGCGAGTTAAAAAACAAAACCTTCACCCATCAGATTGCCCGTTTGCTTAAGGGCATTCATCAGCGCACCCACAACGAACTCACTATCACCCTTTCGTTGGGCGAACAGTCGGCAGAAACTTATCGCCTTTGGCGTGAGGCCGGAGCCGAACGTTATTTGCTGCGCATCGAAACCACTAACCGACAGCTTTTTGAGCATATTCACCCCCACAACAAGGCCCACAACTTCGACGCCCGTATGCACGCGCTTGCGCTGTTGCGTCAGGAGGGTTATCAGGTGGGAACCGGCGTGATGATCGGCCTGCCCGGACAAACGTTGGCTGATTTAGCTGACGATTTATTGTTTTTCAAAACACAGGACATTGACATGGTGGGGATGGGGCCGTATATTGAGCATCCCGACATCCCACTTTCGGCTGAAGACGCACTACTATGGTCATCGCAGGAGCGATTCAGAATAGGATTGCTGATGATTGCTTTGTTGCGCCTCAATATGCCCTGGATCAATATTGCCGCTTCAACAGCCCTTGAAACCCTCGATCCTCTTGGAAGGCAAAAAGGTATCTTAGCCGGTGCCAATGTGGTGATGCCTAACCTAACTCCGGTGCCCAACCGAAAAAAATACCTGCTCTACGACAATAAACCCAACTTAGACAAAGATCCTGCCCTGAGCACTACATCACTAAATCAGGTGATTCAGGAAATTGGTGAAACAATCAGTTACCATCAAGCCGGCAGCTCGATGCACTACTTGCGCCGCACCGGAAAAAATGATGGATAGTTCACAGGCGGAATTTTCGTTCAACGACTCAGCTTTGCCCAAAATTCCCCCACATTCGTCACCGGTTCAACCCGGATGCGGTATTTTGTCAAATCGAGTCCTTTGAGTCCGTATTTGGAGACGAAGATGCGCTCGAAGCCCAGTTTATCGGCTTCCGAGATTCGAGCTTCGATGCGGTTTACGGCTCTTATCTCGCCCGAAAGGCCCACTTCGGCGGCAAAAACAGTTTGTGTATCCAACGCTTGATCGTTGGCTGACGAGAGGATAGCAGCAATCACAGCCAGGTCGCTTGCAGGGTCGTCCACGCGAAGACCGCCGGCAATGTTCAAAAACACGTCTTTGGCGGCCAGCCTGAACCCGGCACGTTTTTCTAATACAGCCAGCAACATATTGAGTCTGCGGAGGTCGAATCCCGTTCCGGAGCGTTGCGGAGTGCCGTAGGCAGCCGTGCTGACGAGGGCCTGTGTTTCGATGAGGATAGGCCTGAGCCCTTCGACGATGGCAGCAATGGCCACGCCACTCACCTGGGTGTCGCGCTGCGAGAGGAGCACCTCGCTCGGATTTTCAACCTCGCGCAAGCCGTTGTCGCGCATCTCGAAAATTCCTAATTCCGAAGCCGGCCCGAAGCGGTTTTTGATGGCACGCAGAATACGAAATCCGTAATGTCGGTCGCCTTCAAATTGGAGCACGGCGTCAACCATGTGTTCTAAAATTTTTGGGCCGGCAATGCTACCGTCTTTGGTGATATGACCAATCAGAATAAAGGGGACGTTTGTGCTTTTGGCAAGACGGTTCATTTCGGCTGCACTCTCCCTGATTTGACTGATACTTCCGGCCGACGCCTCAATCTGTGGTGTGGCAAGGGTTTGGATGGAATCAATGACCACGATATCGGGTTTCAGTTGTTCGAAATGGCGGGCTATTTCGCGGGTATCTGTTTCGGTAAAGATAAAACAGTTCTCATTGGCAATGCCGATGCGGTCGGCACGCATTCGTATCTGACGGTTGCTTTCTTCGCCCGAGACATACAGCACTTTAAGGGGAGAGAGTCTGAGGGCAACCTGAAGCAGCAGGGTGCTTTTGCCAATTCCCGGTTCGCCTCCGGCCAACACCAATGAGCCGGGGACAAGGCCACCGCGCAGCACGCGGTAGAGCTCGCCGTTGCGCAGGTCAATGCGGGTTTCGTTTTCGCTTTCGATCTCCTTAACCGGAAGCGGCCGGGCGACGGGGCTTTTGCCCACATTTTGGCTGTGACGCGAGGGCTTCCCCGTGGCCACGGTTTCTTCCACATAGGTATTCCATTCACCACAGGCAGGGCATTTACCAATCCATTTTGGCGATTCGTTGCCGCAGTTGCGGCAAAAAAACAAAGTTTTTGTTTTCATAGTCATACAAAACGTAGCCGACAAAGGTAGCCATCCTCCCCGCGAAAAGCAAAAGGTCGGAAACCAAGTTTTCCCGACCCTTTACCGAAAATATATGACGCGTAATTTCTGTCTCAGCGGATTTTCTTTTCCTCAACCTGGAGAATTTCCTTGCTGGTATCGTCGTAAACAAACGCTACGATAGAAACGTGTTTATCGTTGTAGGCACTGTTCAGATCGAGGGTATAAGTTTTGCTGAAAGTAGCATTCACTGTGGCTTGTCCGGCGGCAGCCAGCTCTTCGCCCCAGGGGCTGTTGATGCTACCTCGCAACACATGACGATGCACATAGTCGGGGATGGTGGGTGTGGTGCCCACATTGGGATCGTTGTTGCTTTGCGCACTCACGATGCTGTCCTCGATGATACAGGCGATGAGCATCAATTTTTTGTCGAGCGGGCGAATCATCTTGCTGTCGAGTTCAACTTTCAGGTTGCGGCTTGTGCTGTTATAGGTGGTCTTAATACCGAGGCTGAGGGCAGCTTTTTCTTGGGCAGCCAGCCCAACAGCAGTAGCCCAGTTGGCAGCCGTTACATTATACGCACCTTGATTATTGACCCGGTTAACCATCCCCATGGGGTTTCCGGCAGCCGAGATGCCAAAAAAGTTGTCCCAAGCAGTGCCGGCTTCGGTGCGATAATCGGCATCGAAAGGAGCGGCTTTTGGCCGAGCAAAATATCCGGCATGGACACCAATCATAATGACCTGACCTTTGTAAAGATGAACCAACTCGTGACCCATACGGGCACCGCCGGGGCAGTTCACACAGGAGTGACCGGTATAGTCTTCGAGCAGTATTTTGCGTGTGTCGTCGGTAACCTGTCCGCCTCCACCTTCTTTATAGGGCGGTTCGATTTTGTCGCAACCGGCAAAAGAAAGGCTGAACAAAAGAAGTATTGCCGGCAGATAGAAAATTTTTTTCATGAATTGGGGTAGTTTAGAAATTCGTTGATATTGTTACAGTAAGTCCGCTGGAAGCAGGAACCTGACGACAGACGCCGCCAACGCACACCACACCTTCGTTTTGACGGCCATAGGTTAAAGCAATGCGGGTTGACTCGTGGGTGTAGCCACCCGAAATGGTATAATAATGGTTTCGTTTGTCGGTATCGGGATTGCCGTAGTTGTATTGGTCGGACAAGGCCATAAACCATTTAGGAGCAATGGTGTATTCAGCCATCAGGGCAGCCCAGTCGCCTTCATCTTGCTTGGTCCACATACCCTGAGCTTCAACGCGCAAAGCGTTTCGGCTGTTGAACTTATAGGTGAAATCGGCAACCGCCAAATTGGCTTTCACGGCTTCTTCGCCCGTATGGCCTTCGATGACGGCAATATCATAAAGCAGATTCATATACTGGATTACGCCTTTGAGCTTGCCGCTGAAGCGTTTCTCAACCTCAACATTGATGTCGCGGAAAAAGATGTGATCCGACATCTTGAAAAAGTCGCTTTTATAGCCAAGGGTTCCGCGGTATTCTTTATCCAATGTGTCGCGGACAATATCGTTGACCTGGCTGAAATTGAGTGAGATTCCTGTGCCATATTTTCCTCCAAGTGGGGTTCCTTTCGGGATTTTATAGTTGAGTTGAAACTGCATACCCATTTCGCCATTTGGTTGTGTGGCATAAGGATATTTTGCGGTCAGGCTATAGGCGTGCATCCGGTTAATGGGAGGTATAAAATTGATGTCCAGTGCGTTGGCTGTTTCGGCACGGTCGCTTTTAAAGCTAAAATTATCCACACGCTTGAGTTGCCGCATCACGCCAAGTCCTTTCTGCGAATAGGAAAAAGAACTCAGCAAAGCCTGTCCGTTGGAATAGATAAACTGGTTGATGGCCGAGGGGTCGTTAATTTTATAGGCATATTCTGTCATAAAATTGAAATTGCCTGCGCCCAAATTCACCCTTCCGGCAAAAGCTCCGGTGTTTTCGGGAAGTTTGTAGATGGGATCGGCATCACGCTGGTAACGGCTTACGGCGCTGGCTCCCACGCTCAGGCGCAGGCCGGCCTCGTCGAGTTTGCTGAAAGCCTCGTTGAGGCTGAATTCGGCATCGGTGCCGCGAACAAGACCACGGTTGTTGCGTTCATATTTTTGCCAAAAAAACCGCTGGCTACCATAAACGCCTTTCAGGGTGAGGCCTTTGGTGGGAAACAACACCACTCTTATGCCGTTCATCGAGTTGTCGTAACCTAAAGTCCATTCTTCATAGGTGCGAAAAACAAGGCCGTTGCCAAACTGCTCGTAGAAGTTGCCCGCAGTAACTTCAATAAAATCAGTATTATAGCTGGCCCATACGTTAGGAAAACCATTGCCTTCCTGGCGCGGGTCGAAACCGGCCATGGGGGTAAGCAGGGCTTCGTAGCGCAGGCCGGCTTTGAACTTGCCAAGGGTATAGGTGAGATTAGTGAATCCGTTGATGCCGATTTTACGCCCGGCAATGGTGGAATCATAGATTCCAATAGCGGCATCGGGCCTGTAAAACTGTACATCGGTTTGAAAACTCCCGTGAAGAGAGGCGTTGTCGAAGATATCCTGTGCGCTCACAACCATACAAAAAAGCAGGGCTGTGATGGTGAACAGTAGTTTTTTCATGCGATTGGGTTATTGATGGGAAAAGAGAAGGCCGGTTTATTTCTTGCCAACAAGTTTTTTTACTTTTTGGTAAAGTTCGTGCTCCGCACCGTCGAAGTAGGCAGTGTGTTGCGAAACGATTTTGCCGTTTCCATCGAGGAGGAAAGTGTGGGGGATCATATTCACGTTCATGGCACGTTTGAAATCGCCGTTGGGATCGAGCAGCACTTCAAATTCCCAACCTTTTCCTTTTACATGAGGAGCCACTTTTGCCGTGGAACGAGAGTCGTCAATGGAAACGGCAACCACTTTCACGCCGGTTTCTTTTTGCCATTCTTCATACACTTCGTTGAAAGCATCCAACTCTTTTTGGCACGGTTTGCACCATAGTGCCCAGAAACTCAGAATGATCGGTTTGCCATCATTTTTGATGTCGGCCGTATTGAAACTTTGCCCGTTCAGTGTTTTAATATTCACTTTGGGCAATTGGCTTTCCTGTGAAAAGAGGTGGCTCATGGGAACGAGCAGCATGAGGATAAACAACAGTTTTTTCATAACGGGAGCTTTTGTGTAAAACGAATAAAAATTATGTTAGGAGTTACTCTTGAGTGCATGACAACCGCTTCAGGCGAAAGGTTGCAGGCTTATTCAATATATACTTCGAGCAGGGTGGTGTTTTTTGCGGGCAGAAGGCTAATGTTCTCAATCAGGTTTGGGATAAGGATAATTTCTCCCGGTTTGAGTGAAAGCTGTAAATCGCGGCTCATAACTGTACACTCGCCTTCGGTACAGAATAAAATAACAAAAGAATCAAGATTTGAGTAGTCTTTCTCTGTTTTTTGGCTGATATTCAATATGTTGGTGGTAAAAAAAGGAGATATGACTAGATTTTGGCTGTGGTTTTCGGTCAGATGGTATGGGGTCTTGTAATTGGCCGACACACTGTAATCAATGGCTTCCATAGCCTCTTCAATGTGAAGTTCACGGCCTTTGCCATTTTCATCGGTGCGATCCCAGTCGTAGATGCGGTAGGTGGTGTCGCTGGTTTGTTGTATTTCGACAATCAGCGTTCCGGGGCCAAGGGCGTGAACTCGTCCGGCAGGGATAAAAAACACATCGCCTTTTTGCACTTGTTCAAAATTCATGATCTCTTTAATGCTTTTATTCTCCAAATGCCCGAGGTATTGTTCAGGGCTTACTTTTTGGTTGAAGCCGCTGATGAGCTGTGCACCTTCATCGGCCTGCATCACATACCACATTTCGGTTTTACCAAAACCTGTGCCACGTTTTTGAGCCAATTCGTCATTGGGATGCACCTGAAGCGAGAGCCAGTCGTTTGAATCAATCGCCTTCACAAGGATGGGAAACTGATTGCCAAAACGTTCATACACTTTTTCGCCCGTCAAATCGCCCATAAAAACCTCAACTAACTCATTCAGTTCATTACCGGCTAAGTAGCCATTGCTTATTAAGCTTGGATTTCCTTCCACACCCGAAAGCAACCAGGCCTCGCCGCAATTGGGCAAGATTCCAAAATCCATTCCCAGTTGAGTTTTTATTTTATCTCCACCCCAGATTTTCTCTTTGAACAAAGGCGTAAACTTAAAAGGATATAGAGTCTGCATTGTTATTGGTATTAAAATGCAAAAATAAGCAATATTCTGCCCTTCAAGTTAATTTATTCTAAATATCAATAAATCAGCTATATATGGGAATAAGATGTTTAAGCCAATCAATAATTTAGGATTATCCATTTGCTCATTCGTGTTGTGCAATCTTTTTCAGTTTTTTGAAAAACAGCTTTCCCGAAATATTTGGGACCTGAAAGTTTGCTTTTTATCTAAACTGTTTGTATTTTTAGCCACGAATTGTGCTAATTCTTCCAGTTCTCGTAATATAATTTTTCTAACCAAAACTTAAAGACATGAAAAAACTTTTACTTTCAATCGTTGCAATAACGTTTTCGGTGGGCTTAACAGCGCAGTCGCCTTTTTTGAAGCAGTCTGCCGGCCTCGAGAAAGTGATGATGCAAAAAGCAAAAGCGGTTGCTGAATATTTTCCGGAATTTTCCGGCGAAGCCAATCCCTATGTATCCAATGTAAAAGATGCTGACATTGTAATAGGTAAAACTCGCTACGACCTGGCATCGAATGCTGCTGTTCCCCCACGTATATACGCACATCCGGATGGTACACTTGGAGCCGTTTGGGTTTATGGGATGAATGATCCGGGATTTGCTGACCGGGGTACAGGCTATAATTATCACAATGGCACCTCATGGGGGCCGGTTCCAACAGCACGAATCGAATCGGCACGCACAGGATGGTCAAACTACCAACCCTATGGTGAGAACGGCGAGATAGTTTGTACGCATACCGGTGGAACCCAAGGGCTGCTTTTTAGCTGGCGCGAAAACAAAGGCACCGGAATCTGGAGCACTTTTTATTTGCAAGGTCCTTCCGGATTTCAGGATTTACTCTGGCCCCGGATGATTACGAGTGGTGTTAACCACAATACAATTCACGTGATTGCTGCCCTCGATGCCAGCTATCAAGGCTTAGAAGGTGCTTTGCTCTATAGCCGCTCTAACGACGGCGGACAAACCTGGAATCCGCAAAATGAGATTTTACCGGGTTTGGCAGCAGGCGAAATCCATGGTATTGGAGGAGACGTGTATGCCTGGGCTGCTCCGGTGGGCGAAACAATTGCATTCATCGTTGGCGATTTTTTAGCCGATGGCATTGTCCTCAAATCAACGGATAACGGCGACACTTGGGAAAGTATGAAATATTATGAAGCACCCATCCCGGCTTTTGGAAATGAAGTGCCTTTGCCAAAACATGGAGGTATTGACGGCTATCAGCATGCTGTCATTGACGATCTGGGTCGCGTACATGTGGCTGTAGGAAGAATGATCCACTCTGCCGATGGCTCGGGTGGTGCTACAAACTACTTTCCTTATTCCAACGGACTGCTCTATTGGAATGAAACCATGCCCGCCATGGATAGCACAGCACTCACCGATAGTATCCTCAACCTTGTCAATATGAACCCAATGTATCTCCTTGCCGAGGTTTACGACAATGGTGTGGATGAGTTGGCCAGAATTGCAAAATATCAGGCTTCCCTCACTTCCATGCCCCAATTGGTGTTTGATCACAACAGCAAAATCCTCTATGCATTTTATTCGGCGGTCACTTTAGGATTTGTTTCTTCCGACGATTACAACTACCGGCATATCTGGATGCGTTTTTCCGAACATTATGGCCAGAGCTGGAGCCCACAGGTTGACCTGACATCCGACATTTTCCACATGTTTACGGAATGTGTCTGGCCATCTGCTTCACCCACAGTGTCCAATAAGCTGCATGTGATTTATCAATCGGACAATATCCCGGGTAACGCTACCCGATTCGAAGAACACGCTGTAAATGATAATAATATTGTGTATTTACCCCTTAATTTGGTAGTAGGTACGGCTGAAAAACAGGCCTCTGTCCTGTCAGTTGATCAATTGTGGCCGAATCCCGCAACTACTGAGACTCAAATAGTTGTCAATGTTAGCAAAACCACAAAAGCCGACATCAGCATTGTGAATTTAGTTGGAAAGCAAGTGTATTCAAATACCCATATATTAGGTTATGGAGGGCCGCATAAACTTCGGTTTGATTTGACTGACTTTAATAGCGGAATTTATTTTGTTAATGTTAAAACCGGCTCCAATACCATTACAAAGAAACTGATTGTTCAATAACGATAATGTTAACTTTATATCAAATAGCCGTCAGCGATAACTGACGGCTATTTTTTTTCACAGAATGGCTTTTGTTTTGCAATATTGAGGCCAATACAACGACC
>JBDHYV010000007.1:0-21930 GCA_039811545.1 Bacteroidales bacterium
ATACGTTCGTTGTTTTTAAAAAGATGGGCAGCTGCCTTAATCACAGAAAAGGCTTCGGGCAAAATCTGATTGAGCACATCCTCCGTCTTTTCGTATTGCTGTTTCTCGAGCCTATCTATTTGAGCATAAATCTTTTCCTTGATGTCCGTAGCAAGGTCGTACTCGGTTTCCAATTGCCTTTTTAGTTCACTGATCTCATTTTCTTCACCAGCAACTGCGTTTTCGATCGCCGCCTTAAACTCAACGGTTTTGTGGCGAAGATCATCCACACTGAGGTTGCTGATGTGTTTGTATGCTTTGATGGTTTCGTCCAATTTGGGCTGGATGGCTTTAAGGTCGCGACTGGCTTTGTCGCCAAAAAGTTTCTTAAAAAAAGTAAGCATGATATATAAGGTGTTTCTTCGTGCTGATTTGGGCAATAATTATTCCAAAAATGGATTGGCCGCAAAATTACGCCATTTTTCGCAGCTTTCGGCAGCCACGTCAGGGGCAACGCACTAAATATTTAGGACTTTATGATAAATTATGGCTTTCATCCGTCAAGTGAAGTGCATTTTTGTTCATCCTCAAATACTCGTTTCTGAAAGCAGGACAATGATATGATCTGTTTAGCTTTATTTTCCGGCTCAACCCAATGAGGGTCTGAAGTGTTTTTTTGTATTTTCAATCACTACTGTCCGGGTAAATTTTGAAGATTCATCGCTTCGCTCTGAATGACAGCGTACTATGTTGGTGTCGGTTAGATGGGGCTTGGTTGGCGGCAAAGCCGCCAACCAAGCCCCATCCAAAAATTAACTAACTGACTGTCATCTCGAACGCAGTGCGTCGTGCCGAGCGAAGCCGAGGTAAGAGATCTCATATTCTTTTTATTCTAAGTGTTTTTATCGGACAATAGTGATTTTCAATTAAAGTGGATGAATAGTCATAAAAGTTGACGGCAGAAACAACTCTAAAAAACACTTCTCACTATTGCCGGGTTGGGATGTTGGGCGCAGATTTTTTGGTTTTTTTGAACTCCAAAAAAGCATTGGGGAAATGTCGATTCATGATGCACTTTCCTTTGATGGAAAACACCAAAATTTAAGTATGAACAAAGGGTCATCCCTCTCACAGTATTCCGTCGCTTATCTCAGAAAACGACCAATGTGAAAATCAATGTTTTCTGAAGGAGCCGGCGACATTGCAATACGCCGGTCAGGGAACAGCAGAACGATTTCGGGAAAAACCTTAATATTGTATCTTTCGTATGCCAGAATATCGTCGCCAGTGTGGGCCACTTCAAAGCCGGATATCCTTTTTGCAACTTCGCCTTTGACAGCAGCAAAGCCGGTTTTTGTTGAAACCACCAACATTTTCACCTGATCACCGTATTTTTCGTAAATCGGCAAGAGTTGATCCAGAAGGCGAATACATACTTCACAATTTTCTTTCACAAAAACCAGCATCAAAAGTTTTTCTGACAATTTGTCGGGCAGGACATTGTTTCCTCCTGCATTGAGAAGACGGATGGGCGGTGCGGTACTCCCAAAGGTCAGTTGTTCACGTGAGGCAATGATATTTTCTGCAATCCGACGATGTTCGGGATAACGCGATGAAGTTGCTATTTCGCTGATTATACGACGTGTAGCTCCTTTGGCAAATGCCGGATGATGAAACAACCGATCAAGGTGTATGAGCATCACCAGCTCGCGAAGGGCCGGCTCTCCCTCAAAAAGCGAATCGTCAGAGAGGTAATTCATCAAACTTTGGAAGCCTTGTGTGCTGGCCAAAACAAAGCCGTCAAAATTTGTTTTTTTGGAGGTGGACAAAAAATAGTCTCCAAAATACTGGTCGAGCATGGCCATATATTCCGGATTTCTTAGCAGTTCGGGCTTGTTTTTAAAGTAAGAAGAAAAGACTTGTTGAGGAGTCATTTTTTTAATTGGCGCGGCAATCGAGGCAAGCTTGTAGAAACGATACGATTCCAGAAAAGAATCATTACCGGCCGGAACCCCAGCTTGCATGGCAAGGCGCAGGCTATCGAAAAGATCAATCCGTCCAAAGCGTTGGGCAATTGCAAAACGTTGAACAACAAAGGTGTTATAGATGAAATTAAGTTTTCCAAACTGTTCCTGCATCCCCTGATCGGTCGCACTTTTAACACTGACTTCGAGGGGCTGAGGATCAAAGTAAGCTACCGAGGAAGCACCCTGATTGAGCAAAAAGGACAGTTCGTAGGTGGCTCCCGGCCTGAGCAAAAGCTGGCAGCGATGCAACCCAATAGCAATCTGGCTCACCTCGGTCGTCTCTAAATGAAAAATCAACTCAAAGGAGCCTTTGAAATCGGTTTTGGTGCTGGTTATCAGGCTGTCGGTTCCGCTAATGTAATCTTTGGCCACAATCACCCGCACAAGCTGGCCGGGCAATGAAGTGAACCCTTGTATTTTCACCGGCAAGGCACTCAGCGATAAAGGAAGACAAAGCAAAAACAGAAAAATCCGGCGCATGAAAATCGTTTGCAAACGAACGTTGGTTTGTCCTTTTATATTGTAAGCCGGATTCCTTTGGGAATAAATGGCGTGGTGTCGCCTCCGTTACGAAAGATGTCGCGGATGATACTCGAAGTTACCGGTGTAAGTTCAGGTGCGGTGAGCAGGAAAACCGTCTCAATGTCGGGCGTTATCATTTGATTCACCTGACCAATTCCGCATTCAAACTCGAAGTCGGCCGAGGTGCGCAATCCCCGAAGAATGAAACCGGCATCCATCTTGCGACAAAATTCCACCGTAAGCCCTTCATATTCTATCACTTTCACCTGAGGATAAGCCCGAAAAACTTGTTCGATCCATTCTCGACGTTGAGCAAGGGAAAAAAAACCTTGTTTGAGTTGATTTTTTCCAATAGCAACGATGATCTCATCGAAAAGCCTGAGTGCCCTCAGCACAAGGGCTTCGTGTCCTAAAGTGATCGGATCGAAAGATCCGGGGAAAACGGCACGTTTCATTCTGAGCTGATTATGATTGATTTATGTTAAAATTTGTATGCCCAACACTTCCTGCACCGAGCGGTAACACTGCTGCAATACGCTTCGTATGCGTTGTGGGCCTATCCATTCTACTTTTTCAATGCCCTCCGACCGTTGGGGAATTAGGGTTTCATTTCCTTCGTAACGCATGGCAAACCAGCAGGTATGTTTCAGATGCCAGCGGCCTTTCAGCATAAAGCAATGCCATGTATCGGGCAATTGCTGCAAAAGAATCAACTGGGTTAGGCCGGTTTCTTCGGCAATCTCACGCATGGCGGTTTCCCGATGTGTTTCTCCGGGGTCAACATGGCCTTTAGGCAAATCCCAATGATGATTACGAAAGATAAACAAAACAGCACCCGAAGGGTTGGTAACAATGCCGCCGGCTGCTTCAACCTGAATTATTTGGGGCATCCATATTTTGAAGAAAGTGTCTGGCGCATCGTTACTTAAAATATAATGATTCAACGAGTTGCCACCTTTGAGCCAGGTCGTAATAATCTCAGAGGCGGGCTGATTGGGCAAATTGGCATCAGAACCGTCCACAATGGTGTTTTCCATCGAGTTTATCAGGGTGATACACCTGTTTTCACAAAATATTTTATAGTTTTGCCGCATGAAGAATGATCAATCAACACTGACACTTGCAGGTTTCCTTTTGCAAATTAAAGCAATAAAACTGAATCCTGCCAAACCTTTTACCTGGGCTTCGGGTCTAAAAAGCCCGATTTATTGCGATAACCGCATCACCCTGTCGTATCCACATATTCGCACCCATATCCGTCAGGAATTTGTGAATCGGATTTTAGAGAAATATGGCCGTCCCGACCTCATTGCCGGTGTGGCCACGGGTGCCATTGCTCAGGGAGCCCTTGTGGCTCAGGAAATGGGTTTGCCTTTTGCGTATGTGCGAAGCGAAAAAAAATCGCACGGCCTTACCAATCTCATCGAGGGAGTGGTCGAAGCCGGACAGTCGGTGGTTGTAGTTGAAGACTTAGTCTCGACCGGGGGGAGCAGCTTGAAAGCCGTAGAAGCTCTTCGCGAACAAGGTGCAAACGTCAAAGGGCTGATTGCCATCTTTACTTATGGCATGAAAGCCAGCGTGGAAGCATTTAAAAAAGCCAACAGGGAGCTAGTGACCCCCACCGACTACGACGCTCTAATCCGTAAAGCCGTGGAAGAAAATTATATCAACACCGAGGAGCACGCCTCGCTGCTCGAATGGAAAGCCGACCCAAAAGCCTGGAGCGACAATCACTCATCTTAACATATTATTTCTCAATGAATATCTCAAGTCAATGGAAAGAAACAGGTAAAAGTGCCCAAGAGGTTTATGCCTTTGTGAGTGACCTGCGAAACATGAACGGGCTGATGCCCGAACAGGTGAGCAACTGGCAGGCTGAAAAAGACCGTTGTTCGTTCGACATCAAAGGGATGGCCAGTTTTAGCCTGAAGCTGGACGAGCAGGTGCCGGGCAAGCGCATTCGGCTGATCCCTGATGGAAAATCGCCTTTCGGCTTCGAACTGATCATGCATCTGCGCGAAAAATCAGACACTATCTCTGAGGCAATGGTTGAAATCACGGCCGAGCTCAATCCGATGATGGCCATGATGGTGAAAAATCCTCTGCAAAATATCGTCAACATCATTGCCGGCAAGCTCAGTGCTCATTTTGTCTGAGGCAAGGGCGGTGCAGAAAACTTAACTCTTTCAGATCAAATTGTTGCTCACCCCGTCCATCAATGTCTAAACGAAGATGACCAAATGAGCTGACACCCCGAATGATGCCACAAACGTTTTCAGCCTCAACCTGATACATCATCGGTTGATTGAAATAAAGCATATTGGCCAGATAATCGTCAGCCGTAGCCTTTGTATCAGCAAAAAAACGCTGTGTTTCCCGATCGAAATTTTCCAGAAACGATTCCATCAACAGTGCCGGGCTCATCTCATTGCCTCCTATTTGAACTAAAGAAACAGGATTTGGCAACGAAGCCGGGAAATCCATTTCGTTCACATTCAGCCCAATACCTATAACAGAATATTCAATCTCGCGGCTTTGGACGATATTGGAAATCAAGATTCCGGCCAGTTTTTTCTGATTCCAGTAGAGGTCGTTCGGCCATTTTATGGCGAAGCCGTCGTCTGGAAAATGCGTCCTAACGGTATGAAGGAGCGACAAAGAAACGATTTTGGTGATTTCAAACTGATTTTCAGCCTTGATTGAGCCCATTTTCACACCAACGCTCATCAAAAGATTTTTTCCGGCGGTACTGTGCCAGGTGTTTTGGCCGATGCCACGTCCACTGTCCTGATATCCGGCACGGATACACAATGGAACCGCCACAGCACCAGTTTTGTATGCTTCATGCACAAGGCTGTTGGTAGAGCTTGTTCGGTCGAGAAAAATACGGTGAAACTCCATGACTGCTCATTTGCAGCAAAGCTACAAAAAGTGCCGCAATCCTGACCTTTTGTCAGGAAAAAACCAAACGCCGAAACTGAACTAAAAAACAGTAATTTTGTTGATTGAATTAATGCCTACACATGCGGAAACGACATCAGAACACGAATAGCGACATTTTGCTACAGACTATCGTAAACACCATGCAGGAAAAGAAAGGCAAAGGCATCGTAAGCCTGAACCTGAAGAAGATAAATTCGGCTATCACCGATTATTTTGTCATTTGCCACGCCACATCGCGCGCCCAAGTTGACGCCATTGCCCAGCACATCCTCGATGAGGCATCGGTCAAATGCGGACAGAAAGCATACAACAAAGAAGGATTCGAAAATGCGGAATGGATTTTGATTGACTATATTGACGTCGTCGTTCATGTTTTTCTCGACCTTGCGCGAAACTATTACCAGCTCGAAGAGCTTTGGGCCGATGCCGAAAAAATCGTTTACAACGACGAGGACTGATTATTTAATGTAGAAAATCTTACATGAACTTTAAAGAAAAAAACAGAAAGCCGGTCGCTCCAAAACTGCCCAAAGATGAAAAGCCAAAACAGGGCTTTAACTTTTATTGGATTTACGGCTTGCTTGCCCTTATTTTTATCGGTCTTCAGTTTTACAACTGGGGTTCGGGTCCAAAGCGGATTGAAAAAGGAGAACTTATTAAAATGCTCAAAGAGCAGGACATCGAGCGCATTGATCTGATAAACAAGGAGATGGCCGAGATCTTTTTAAAAACAGACCGTTTGGCCAAATACACCGAAAAAGGCGATAGCCCTAAACCAGCGAACAACACCTTCTCCGAACGCCTTCCCGATTTTGTTTATCAGATCGGCGAAGTCAGCACTTTTGAAGAAGACCTTGTCAAAGCGCAAGAATCCATTGAAAACCCGGTATATGCCAACAATAAGACACGCCGTAACTGGGGCTCTGACGTCTTCAACTGGATTTTTCCAGTGATTATTCTCGTTGGCATCTGGCTTTTCATCATGCGCATGATGAGTCGTGGTGCCGGTGGAGCCGGAGGTCAGATTTTCAATATCGGGAAATCGAAAGCTCAGCTTTTCGACAAAAACACCGATGTGAATGTTTCGTTTAAAGACGTAGCAGGCCTTGAAGAAGCCAAATTGGAAGTGATGGAAATCGTTGATTTCCTGAAAACCCCGGATAAATACACAAAACTTGGAGGAAAAATACCGAAAGGCGTATTGCTTGTCGGACCTCCCGGCACCGGCAAAACTTTATTAGCCAAATCGGTTGCTGGCGAGGCTCACGTTCCGTTTTTCTCCATCTCTGGTTCAGACTTTGTTGAAATGTTTGTCGGCGTTGGTGCTTCGCGCGTTCGCGATCTTTTCAAGCAGGCCAAAGAAAAGTCGCCCTGCATCATTTTCATTGACGAGATTGACGCTATCGGTCGCGCCAGAGGGAAAAATCCGGCCACCGGCGCAAATGACGAACGCGAAAACACGCTGAATCAGCTTCTTACGGAGATGGATGGCTTTGGAACCAATTCGGGCGTAATCGTACTGGCCGCCACCAACCGCGCCGATATCCTCGACCGTGCACTGATGCGTGCAGGACGATTCGACCGCCAGATTTATGTTGAACTGCCAGACCTTGAAGGCCGCAAAGAAATTTTTGAAGTGCACATGCGCCCTCTCAAACTGGATAGCAGCGTGGATAAAGACTTTTTGGCAAAACAAACTCCCGGTTTCTCAGGTGCCGACATCGCCAACGTATGCAACGAATCGGCACTGATAGCAGCCCGACACAACCACGAAACCATCACCAAACAGGATTTCATGGATGCCATTGACCGCATTATCGGTGGACTGGAGAAGAAAAACAAAATCATCTCGGTCAGCGAGAAAAAAGTGGTTGCTTACCACGAATCGGGCCATGCCACAGTGAGCTGGTTGCTCGAGCATGCCCATCCTCTGGTGAAAGTAACTATTGTTCCTCGTGGAAAATCGCTGGGTGCCGCCTGGTATCTACCCGAAGAACGCAGCATCACCACTTACGAACAGATGTTCGACGAGTTGGTGGCCACCCTTGGAGGTCGTGCTGCCGAACAGGTGATATTTGGAAAAATCTCTACCGGAGCCCTCAACGACCTCGAAAAAGTAACCAAACAAGCATATGCAATGGTTACGTATTACGGCCTTAGCAAAAAAGTAGGCAACCTGAGTTATTACGACTCTACTGGTCAGCAGGAATTTTCGTTCAACAAACCATTCAGCGAAAAAACCAACGAAATCATTGATCAGGAAATCAGCGAAATTGTGGAGTCAGCTTATGCCAGAGCAGTAGAAATCCTTACTGAAAACAAGGAAGGCTTGATTCAATTAGCCGAGAAACTGCTCGAAAAAGAAGTGATTTTTGGTGAGGATTTGGAGAATGTGTTCGGGAAACGCCCCTGGACTAAGGAAGAACCATTAGCAAGGCCCTCAGTAACTGCAGAATCAGACAACAACTTACCGGAAAACAATATCACCGAGGTGGCCGAAACCGACCCAACTTCCGGGAGAGAGGTTTAACCCGATAAAACACAACAGCGGATGAAAGATGCTACACCAAAGGAGCAGATTCTGAGCAAGATAAGAAATGCCCTGACCGAAAAAACCGTTAATCCTTATCACGACAATGAGGTGCTGATGGACGTCATCAAACCCAGCGATCCGGAAGAAGAGCCCGATGTGCTTTTTGCCCAGGAGTTGATAAGGCTGGGCGGACAGTTCATCTATTGCGAAAATGAGCACGATTTCTTAGACAATCTGGCAGGATTGATGCAGGAATATTGCTGGAATCTGGTCTGGTGCGAAGATCCTCAAATTCTGAATTTGCTTCGGATGGCCGAGATACCGCATTTTTCTGCATTATCTGATGAGGTGCCCGATCCGTTGGTTTCCATCACTATCTGCGAAAAACTCATCTCGACAACGGGAACCATCGTGATGTCGGATGCCGGTACCACGAGTCGCGCTTCTTTTGCCTATCCCGATATCCATCTTGTTGTGGCTCACAGCTCACAAGTAACCGGCAGCATCAAGGCTGCTCTCGAAGATATCCGGCAAAAATACAACGGCGACCTTCCCACGCAACTCACCTTCATTTCCGGTCCGAGCCGTACAGCCGACATCGAAAAAACCTTGGTTGTCGGTGCTCACGGTCCGACTCAGCTATTTGTTTTCCTCATTGATGATTTATAGACGGTTGCGACGCGTTCTTTTTTGTATTTTTGCCTACTTCAAAACTGCTATTTTTGCATGAGTAGGATGAGAAGCTTGCTGACACGCACCTTTTACGGCCTTATTTTCGCCAGCCTTATGATTGGTGCCATCCTTGGTGGTATGCGTGTGCTGATGGCTTTCATGCTTTTGGTGGCTATTCTGGGTACAGAAGAAAGCCTGAAGCTGTTTTCTTCGTTGAAACTCAAACCGTCCGACAAAAATTTGGTGCGTTTTTTCTCATTCCTTTTTTTCCTTATTGCCTCTTTTGTAGCTACCCAAATGCTGCCTTTAAAAGCACTTTCGTTGCTTCCACTTTTGCTTCTCATGCCAATGGTTCACGCCTTATTCTCTAAGCGGCATCCACTTAACGAGGTTGGAACCATTCATTGGTTCAATCTGCTTTTTGTAGTTTTCCCTTCTGTGCTGATGTTGTTTTTCTACGATGAAACTATTGTTGGCCCATTGGCGGGTGGCCCATTGCTGTTGGGCATTATTGTGGCCATCTGGGTGAATGACACTTTTGCCTATTTAGTTGGAACCCAATTTGGCCGACATCGTCTTTTCAAACGTGTTTCACCCAAAAAAAGCTGGGAAGGCAGCCTTGGCGGGCTCCTCTTCACCCTGCTGGGAGCAGGATTGTTTGCACATTTCTCGCAGCACATTGCGCTACATCACGCGCTGATTTTGGCTTTCATCATCGTGTTGACTGGCAGCATCGGCGATTTGATCGAGTCGGCCATGAAACGCCAAGCCAATATGAAAGATTCAGGAAAAGTTATCCCTGGCCATGGAGGCATCTTAGATCGCTTTGACGCAACCTTTTTCGCCATTCCCTTTGTGTTTGTTTACCTGTTTTTAACCCACTAACCATGCATATTCACCGCAAAGGGCTGTTGCCTATCCTTGTCGTTCTGACGCTGACAATCATTGTCGCCTTGGCGATTGACCTCTTGCTGGGCGGCAGCTTTCCGGTTCTCGCCAAAGTGCTATACGGTATTCTTTTCCTCAAAATCGTCTGGACTATCAGTTTTTTTCGTGTGCCCCACCGCAAAGCAGTAACAGGCGACAATCTCGTTGTTTCTTCGGCTGACGGCACCGTGGTTGTGGTTGAGGAAGTGTTTGAACCGGAATATTTCAAGGACAGAAGGATTCAGATCTCGGTATTTATGTCGCCCTTCAATGTTCATGTGAATTGGTTTCCAATGAACGGTCGGGTGAGTTATATGAAATACCATCCGGGCAAATTTCTCTTTGCCAACAATCCCAAATCGTCCATTTTAAACGAGCGCAACAGCTTAGTGGTGTGCGATGACCAAAAGCGCGAAGTATTGGTGCGCCAGATTGCCGGAATGATGGCTCGGCGGATTGTTTGGTTTTGCAAGGCAGGCGATGAGGCAAGTTTTGGACAGGAGTTTGGGCTTATTCGCTTTGGCTCGAGGGTTGATTTCTTTCTGCCGTTGGATGCTGAGATTAAGGTAAAACTCGGCGAAAAAGTGAAGGCAACTCAAACCATTATCGCTGCGCTACCACCCAACAAATAAAGGTTATCGTTCTCTCGCCACATCTTTTCTTTTTGGCAATGTATTCCCGATGCAGCGTCATTTCTCTCGTTTCATCTCCAACAATTCGCATAACTCTGAGAGCTGACGTATTTCTCTGGCCTCGCTTTTCCATCCGTTCAACTGTTGTGGATTAAAAAAAACGGCATCCATCCCAGCCGCCCTTGCGCCCTCCACATCCACCTCTAAATCGTCGCCCACCATCAGGCTTTCGTTGGCCTTAGCTCTTGCCTTTTGAAGGGCAAATTTGAAAATCCCCGGATCTGGTTTCTTTACCCCCGCCGCTTCTGAAGTAATCACTTGATCGAAAAAGCGTCCCATCCCACTGGTTTCGAGCTTGATATGCTGCACTTCCTCAAAACCGTTGGTGATGATATGCAACGGAAAGCTGCGGGATAAGCAGGCCAAGGTTTCGATGGCGTCAGGCAAAAGAAACACGTTACGAGGTGCGTGATACAGATAATAATCGGCTATTTTTTCCGCCAAAAGGGCGTTGTCCAAGCCAAAATCTTTCAATGTCATCTCGAAACGGAAGCTGCGTAAAATTTCCTTCTCCATTTTACCTTCCCTATATAAGGCCCACATATTGTCGTTGTGGAGATGATAGCGTTCGACAAAAGCTTTGAGCGTGGGGACGCCTATCTCTTTGAGACCGAAATGAGCGTAAACAAGATCAAAGGTATGCGCCGAGCTGGCATCAAAATCCCATAAGGTGTTGTCGAGATCAAAAAAAATATGTTTGTACTTCATTCAATTTAAATCAGTTAAATGATACCGGTTTTATTCTGTGACCGCCGCAAAAGAAAAATAATCCATTGTCGCTTCATGGATTCATCATTTGGCGCAACCATTCAAACATTGCCACTGCCGCCGCATGGCTCACATTGAGCGAACGCGTGGGCCCGGGCACAGGGATAAACACGGTTTGCTGCATCCGTTCTAAGAGCGACTCACGAATTCCCCGGCTTTCGTTTCCAACAAAAAACACACATCGTTGAGGCAGCTTTGTAAAAAATAGATTTTCGGATTTCTGTGTAGTTTCGATGGCTACCCAGGCATATCCATCGGGCAATTGAGCAATCAGTTCATCCTTGTCAACGAAGTTCCAGGCTATGTTGCCCACGCTGCTGGCGGCGGCTCTTTTTGCCCTGGCCATATTGAGTGGCTGAGTACCCCTGATAAAAAACACTCCTCCGGCACCAACATTGTCGGCCAACCGTATCAAAGCTCCGACGTTTTCGGGATTACGAATGCCATCGGCAACCAAGAATGGGCGTGCAAGTTTGTCGTAAGTCTTTTCAAAGCCCATTGATTCGAAAAGTTCATTTGATTTAACATAAATATCACCCATGAAACCTGTTAATTAAAAAAATGAGGCCGACTTCTGAAAAGTCGGCCTCAAAATTACATTTAACTTGACAAAACGGATTAATCCACCATCAGTTTTTGTGTGGCGGTGCCATTGTCCGTTTCGATACTTACATAATACATTCCGGCCTTGAAGTGGCTGATGTCAAGTTTGGTTTCGTTCTGGTCAACCGTTGCCGAATAGATCATCTGGCCTAAGCTATTGCTGATGCTAATGCGGTTGATGTTGATGTTCGATTTCAGGTTGATATTGTTAAGGGCAGGATTTGGATACATTGAAACATAAGCCTGCTGGCCGTTTTCGTCTAATCCAACCAAAACAGTGATCCAAACGTTGATGGTCACTAATTCGTTGACGAAGTCGTTGCTGCGGATGTTGAGTTTAGCTTTGCGAACGACTGGTGCGGGCAATCCGGTGGCATTGATAGCAACGGTAATATCCGATGACTGACCTGCGGTGAGGCTTCCTGAAGAAGGAGTTGTTGAGAGCCAAACCGGCCCGGCTGTACCGGTGAGAACGGCGCGGATATTCCAGTTGCGGTCGAGGGTAAGGAAATTCCAACCCGGACCTGTCGAAATCCAACGGCCATCATCAATGGCTGGGCCGGCGTCAGCACCTACCACATAAACTCCTGCAGGTTGGTCTAACCAATATCCCACCCAGAGTTCCTTTCCGCTGATAAAGACCGGGTTAACTAAGTTGAGGGTGTTCCATCCCGGGAGCGGATCGAAGTTCTGCTCGCGCAACAAGGCTCCAGGACCGGGAACGTTGAACGAACCCATATCATATACCTGAAGTTTATGACCGTTGCCGCTTTCGTTGATAAACACTTCGATAGAGCTGAGATACATCCCCTGATACTGAGCCATCATTGAGGCGGGGAAACGTACGGCAGCACGCCATTGGCCTCCGTTTGTAAGGCCAATTCCGGTATCATTCTCACCATCATAGTGCAGCGTTACATCGCGGTTCGAAGGAGCAGGTTCGCCACGGAAAGGAGTTGGATCAACAGAGAAATCAGCAGCGATCTTACCCACTGTGCCGGACGGAACAAGTCCCGAAGGGGCATCGGCAGCCGTTGGAGCTTCAAACGAGCGAACAATCTCGAAGTTGAGCGTGCCCTCGCCCATATTGGTGATGGGTAAAACCTGCGAATAGGCAGCTCCCTGTTCAACTGTGGTGATGATGGCTGAAGTATTCACTCCAATAGTTGGGTCTTGCGATCCTTCTACCAACACAGCGTAAGAGATATTGTCAAAATAATAGGTCGGGGTCATCCCACTTGTTGAACCTGCATAGAAGTCAACACAGCCAAGCTGTTTTGTTCCGGCCTGACCCTGTGCCTGAAGGCTAAACTGCCAGCCATGAACCAAAGCATTATCAATGTAGAACTCTGCCCAGTCATTGTCCAGGTCAATCACATTATCAATGTGATACCATGCATTCATCGGGTAGTTGAAGGTTGCGGCATTTTCACCGCCGGCATGCATATAGCCAGTGCCGTTATTGTCGAAATAAATCTCAACGGCCCATTCGTTGCCAGGAGCCTCCATGTGCTGGAAGTTAAAATAACCTGCCTTGCCTGTGGGCACATACATATCCCATGAAACCTGATATTTTCCCGAAGGTTTATTGCCCAATTTGAGCAATAAGTCGGTGGTGGTGCCGTCAACTTTTACGGAAAGGGGTGCGGTCTGGGCAAAATCGGCTGAAAACTTGGCATCTTCGTTTGTTCCCGGGGCATTGCTCCATGTTGTCCAGTATTGCGGAATGGTAACAGCAACATAAGCCCCAGCAGTATATGAATCGAAGTTGTCCTGATAGATGAACTGTTCCGTCACTTTGGAGTATTCCATATCATCAAAGTAATACTTTGGTGTCATCCCAGTTGAAGCACCGGCATAGAAGTTCACAGCACCAAGCTGTTTGGTTCCAGCCTGACCCTGAGCCTGTTTGCTAAATTGCCATTCGTGCACCAATGCGGCGTTAATATAAAATTTAGCGAGGTCGGCATCTAAGTCTATTTCAAATTTCACATTAAACCACTGGTTATAGGGATAGTTGAAGGTAGCGGCATTCTGTCCACCGGCGTGCATAAGGCCGGTTCCGTTGTTGTCGAGGTAAATTTCGCAGGCCCATTCATTGCCGGGTGCTTCAAAGTGCTGGATGTTGAAATATCCGGCAAAACCAGTCGGGACAAAATGTTTCCATGAAATTTCATAAAAGCCGGATGTTTTGTTGCCCAGCTTCATCACGTTGTCATTGGTGCCGGAGATCATGGCCGAAAGCGTTCCACTCGAGGCTTGGTCAGCAGAGAACACCCCATCTTCGGCCGTTCCGGGTGTATTTGACCATGTTGTCCACCTGTCAGGAATGGATTGTGCAATGTGCGCTCCGGCTGTGTAGCTCTCAAAATTATCTGAGTACACAACTTCGCGGCTTGTTTGTGCATTAGCAACGATGCTTCCAAAGACAAAAAACATCGCAGCAACAAAAAGAGTAAATTTTTTCATAGATAGAAATTTTGGTTAATAATTAGCGTGACATTATTTATTCGTTATGGCAAAAATAAGTGTTTTGAATGAGAAGGGAATCATTTTTTAAAAAAAGTTATGCTTTACTCCCAATGCATTCCCTGATACCAGTCTTTGTCCAACAATCTTTGTTCTATCCGGCTCAAAACCTGATCGTAACGAAGGTTTTGCCAGGGCGGCGTAAGCAAGAATCTGGGAGGCACCTCACCGGCAAAGCGTTCAATGATCAAACTTGGCCTTAGCCGGGCGGTGAACTCCACAATAAATTCGATGTATTCGTCTAATGTAAAGAGAGAGAAATCCTCTGGTTTTGCCAAAAACTCTTTTGCCATTGCCGTATTTTTGAATATCTGAAGCTGGTGAAATTTCACGGTGGTGAGCGGAAGTGCAGAGATTAGAGGTGCAGCATCCAGCATCATTTGACGGGTTTCGCCGGGTAAACCAAAAATGAAATGCCCTCCGCAGGGAATGCCGGCTTGATGGGTAGCTTCAACGGCTTTGCAGGCTTCCGCAAACGTATGACCGCGGTTCACACGCTGTAATGTGGTGTCGTACACGCTTTCGATGCCATATTCGAGCATAATGTAGGCATTGTGCTGTAGCTGTTTCAATAAGTCTAAAATGCTTTCATCCACTGCATCCGGCCGCGTGCCAATCACCAGTCCAATCACCGAAGGCACCGCCAAAGCCTCTTCGTACAAAGCTTTCAGTTGTGCGAGTGGCTTATAGGTGTTGGAATAAGACTGAAAATAAACCAAAAACTGCTGGGCACGGCGATAACGCTTTTGATGAAATACGATGCCTTCCTCGATTTGTTGGCTGATGCTTTTTGTCGGGCGGCAATAAGAAGGACTGAAAGCATCGTTGTCGCAAAACGTACAGCCCCCACGTCCTTTTGAACCATCGCGGTTTGGGCAGGTGAAACCGGCATCAACGCTGATTTTCTGGACTCTGCCGCCAAAAAGCGTTTTGAAATAGTCGGAATAACTACTATAAGGTTTCGTGCGGTTCATCTTCGGCTTTAGCGCATCTTGTTAAAACACAAAAAGGCAGGAAAGAGCTAAAATCCTGCCTTTTCGGGTCATTATTTAAAATGCTTTTTCTGGTTATTTTGCCACCCTTTCGAGCCATTTCACCATAGCTAGCATCGCAATCATGGAGATGAGACAAACCACCACAAATACACTCCAGGTGACAGAAATGGAGATGCTTTCATACATCATGGCACCAAGGAACAGTGAGAGGTTGCCCACCGCTGTTGCAGCCAACCAACCGCCTTGCATGGCACCCTGCATGTGAGCGGGAGCCACTTTCGACACAAACGAAAGCCCAAGGGGCGAAATAAACAGTTCAGCAACGGTCAGTATAAAATAAACGCCAAAGAGCAACCAGGGTGTTACGCGTTGAGCGTCAGGAAGGCCGCCCATTTCTTTCACCGCACTCAAGTTAGGAAGACCCAACGAACCCACAGCCATGACGATGAAAGCGGTGGCGGCAATCCCCATCCCAATGGCAATTTTGCGTGGCGTTGAAGGTTCTTTTCCGCGACGAGCCAGATAGGAGAACAAGGCAATGATAATTGGAGTCAGGGTAACAACAAGAATCGGGTTGATAGACTGGAAAATCTCAACCGAAGGGAAGATGCCGCCCAGAAGGGTGTAATCTTTCGCAAACATGGTGAGTGTGAGGCCGTTTTGATGGAACGAGAACCAAAAGAAGATCACCACACCAAACACGGCGAATAATGCCATAATACGTTGCTTAATTTCTTTGGCATCTTGCATCACTTCTTCTTTCGACACTTTCTCCTTTTTCACATGGGCAGCAGGGCTGGGAAGTGTTTTTTTGGTCAGTAGAAAAATGGCCAACGAAATGAACATTGCCACAACCGCTGTAAGGAAAGCATAATGAAATCCGGTATTGAAAGCAGTGAGGTAGGCATGAGAGAAGTCGGCAAGGCTTGCGGGCACTACCCCATTCGACACATGGGCTGCCAGTTCGGTGAATCTGCCATCCACAACTTCCTGCGCCATTTTGCCATCGAGAAACTGGTGGCAAAGACCTGGCAACTCGGCATTGTATTTGTAACCCTGCATAGCAACAAAGGTGTTGCGAACCCAAGTGGCAAGGAAAGGAGCAAACATGGCTCCAACGTTAATAAACATGTAAAAAATCTGGAATCCGGCATCTCTCTTGCTTCTATACTCATCGTTGTCGTACATCTGTCCAACCACAGCCTGGAGGTTTCCTTTAAACAAACCGTTACCAAAAGCGATGACTAGCAGAGCGGCCAAAGCAATATATTTAGTCGTAATAAGCGAAGGCATCGAAAGCAGGACATAGCCCCCCGACATGATCAGCAGCCCGGCGATAATGGTTCCCTTGTAGTTGCGCGAGCGGTCGGCAATGAAGCCCCCGACAAGGGCCAGGGCATAGATTGATCCATAAAAAATGGAGTAAAGCGTGCCGGCTTCCGTTCCCGAGATGTTGAATTTCGACATCAAAAATAAGGTGAGGATGGCCATCATGGTGTAAAAACCGAAACGTTCGCCCATATTGGCCAGTGCGGCCGAGAGCAGACCTTTGGGGTGTCCTTTAATCATAAAAATGCGGTGTTAAATTATTAAGTGAACATTATGTCCGAAAACCGGATTTGTGGGCAAATTTAGAAAAAAAAACGTGGACGGCAAGGCTTTTCTTTTGCTTTACGAATCCTTAAAAGATAAAAGGCAATAGCCAGACGCCCTTTGAGGCACTTTGCTGCACAATAAAAAAGAATGTTCATACTAAACCAAACCGTCACAGCCACTTGACCAGCATTTTTAAGCCTGTTACCACACATTCCATTTTTTCCTACTTTTGCGCCTTAAACCCAATCCGAACACATTTTTTGCCTTTATGGAGATCAACAGCAAATACAACCCTGCCGAACTCGAACAAAAATGGTATGCCCACTGGATGGAAAAAGGCTATTTCCATTCTGTTCCCGATGAGCGGGAACCCTACACCATCGTCATTCCGCCACCCAATGTAACAGGCGTGCTTCACATGGGGCACATGCTCAACAACACCATTCAGGATGTGCTGATTCGTCGCGCACGTATGCAGGGCAAAAATGCCTGCTGGGTTCCGGGAACCGACCACGCTTCTATCGCCACCGAAAACAAGGTAGTGCAGAAGCTCAAAAACGAAGGTATCGAAAAATCGAGTCTGAGCAGGGAGGAATTTTTGAAACATGCCTGGCAATGGCGCGAAAAACACGGCAATATCATCCTCGAACAACTCAAAAAGTTAGGAGCTTCGTGCGACTGGAAGCGTACAGCTTTCACGATGGATGACACTTTGTACGAATCGGTGATTGATGTTTTTATTGACCTATATCATAAAGGGCTCATCTACAGAGGAGTAAGGATGGTCAATTGGGATCCGCAAGCACTAACAGCCCTTTCTGACGAAGAAGTGATCTACAAAGAGGTGCAGTCGAAGCTCTATTATTTGCGCTACAAAACGGAAGACAGCGCTGACTACCTCACCATAGCCACCACCCGGCCGGAAACCATTCTCGGCGATACGGCCATCTGCGTGCATCCCGAAGACGAACGTTATACGGCATTTCATGGCAAAAAAGTGCTTGTCCCGTTGCTCAACCGCCCCATTCCGGTCATTGTGGACGAATACGTTGACCGCGAATTTGGTACCGGAGCACTGAAAATTACGCCTGCCCACGACGTGAACGACTACACCCTCGGATTGAAATACCATCTGCCTTCGATTGATATTTTCAACGACAATGGCACACTCAGCCCTGCTGCCGGTCTGCTCGTGGGCACCGATCGTTTTGAAGCCCGCAAAGCCATCATCCCTATGCTAGAAGCTGCCGGAAATTTAGTTAAGATTGAAGACTATACCAACAAAGTAGGCTTTTCGGAACGTACCGATGCCGTGATCGAACCGAAAATATCATTGCAATGGTTTCTCAAAATGGAAGCCTTTGCAGCCAAAGCATTAGAGGTAGTCGAAAACGGCAGCATCCAGTTTCATCCAGCAAAATTCAAAAACACATACAAACATTGGATGGAAAACGTGAAAGACTGGTGCATCTCGCGCCAGCTCTGGTGGGGCCAGCGCATCCCGGTGTATTATCTTCCCAACCACGAAATGGTGGTGGCAAAAACAAAAGATGAAGCACTCAAACTGGCCAACACGCAATTTCCTGGAAATAATTTTGGCCTACACGACCTGAAGCAAGACGAAGACGTGGTGGATACCTGGTTCTCGTCGTGGCTTTGGCCCATTGCGGTTTTCGATGGCATCCGCCATCCCGACAATCACGAATACACCTATTATTATCCGACCAACGACTTAGTTACCGCTCCCGACATTATCTTTTTCTGGGTTGCCCGCATGATTATGGCCGGAAACGAATACGCCGGGAATATCCCTTTCCGCAATGTTTATTTCACTGGCATTGTCCGCGACAAGATTGGCCGCAAGATGTCGAAAACCCTCGGCAACTCGCCCGATCCGCTCGATCTGATAGATAAATACGGTGCCGACGGCGTTCGCGTGGGTATGCTGCTAACGGCTCCGGCCGGAAACGACCTCCCCTTCGATGAGGCATTATGCGAACAAGGCCGCAATTTCAGCAACAAAATATGGAATGCCTTGCGCCTTGTGAAGGGCTGGACAATTGATTCTACTCTGAACCAACCACTTACCGCACAATTAGCTACCGAATGGTTCGATGCCCGCTTCAACGAGCTAAACGCCCTCACGGAAGACCATTTCGAGAAGTTTAGGCTTTCGGAAGCCCTCATGAATGTTTATAAACTCATCTGGGACGACTTCTGCTCTGCCTATCTCGAAATGATTAAACCCGAATACGGCAAACCGATAGATGCCCTCACCTACCAAAAAACTATCGTATTCTTCAACGAACTGATGCAACTGCTCCATCCGTTTATGCCATATATCACTGAAGAAGTGTGGCATCATCTCCGTCAAGAAAATGAGGGCGACATCATCGTATCGGCCAAGCCCGCGCCAAAACCCTTCGATGCGGAAATATTGAAACAATTTGAAGCAGCAAGCGAGGTCATCAACAGCTTGCGAAAACTTCGTGCCGAAAAAAATATTCCTTTTCGCGATGCGCTTCAACTAAAAGTGAAGCTCAATACAGGCAACGACCATCAAAAGTTTGACCCGCTGATAGCCAAACTCTGCAATCTCAGTCAGATAGAATATGTGAATCAAGCCGTCGAAGGTACTTTTGGCTTCGTGGTTCGCTCCACCGAGTTTTTTGTGCCGCTCACGGGCACCATTGACAAAGAAGCCGAGCTGAAAAAGATGGAAGACGAGTTGAAATACACCCGTGGCTTTCTCGAGTCGGTTGCAAAAAAGCTCTCCAACGAACGTTTTGTGAGCAGCGCTCCCGAAAAAGTGATTGCACTTGAGCAAAAAAAACAGGCCGATGCGCTGGCACGAATTGCCGTGTTGGAACAACAGATTGAAGCATTAAAATCATAACTCGTTTTATGAACAAGATGGTCATCACCGGTGCGGCAGGATTTATTGGCAGTGTAACTGCCGGCCTGTTGCAAAAAACGATGAATCTGCCTTTGGTGTTGGTGGACGATTTTAGCCGCGTCGAAAAAAAAGGCAACTTTGACCGTTTCGGTCAGGCTCAGTTTGTTGACCGCAAACTTTTCCCACAATGGCTCGAACAGTATGCAAATGAAGTCAGTTGGGTAATTCACCTTGGTGCCCGCACCGATACCACCGAATTTAATGTTGAGATTTTCAACGAGTTAAACCTTCATTATTCGCAACAAATCTGGGCACTTTGTGCAAAACACGTCATTCCGCTTGTTTATGCTTCATCGGCAGCCACCTACGGAAACGGTGAGCATGGCTACAACGACGACCACGCCCTGGTGGAAGTGCTGAAGCCACTGAACCCTTACGGCGAGTCGAAAAACGATTTCGACAAATGGGCACTCAAACAGCCTCTTGCCCCACCTTTCTGGTACGGTCTGAAATTTTTTAACGTTTATGGGCCCAACGAATACCATAAAGGCCGCATGGCCTCGGTTGTGTTTCATGCTTTTGGGCAGGTACGCAAAACCGGACAGGTGAGCCTCTTTCGCTCCCATCGGCCCGAGTACAATGACGGCGGCCAACTGCGCGATTTCGTCTATGTGAAAGATGTGGCCGAGGTCATTGCATTTCTTTGTGCCAACAAACCCGAAAGCGGCCTTTACAACCTTGGATCAGGCAATGCCCGCACTTTTCTCAACTTAGCAGAAGCCGTTTTTAGTGCTTTGGAAAGGCAGCCCAACATTCAATTTATTGACACTCCAATAGACATCAGGGATAAATACCAATATTTTACAGAGGCAAAAATGGATAAACTCAGGCAAGCCGGCTACAATAAACCTTTCTTCAGCCTTGAGGATGGCATCGCCGATTATGTGCAAAACTACCTTGTAAACGGCAGTTTCTTTTGAGTTTCGAGCTTTTCTTTTAAGGTAAGATCAAGACCCTTTAAAAAATCTAATGTTTTTTGAAGGGTTTCTTTCAGTACGATTTGCTGTTCGATGGCATCAAAATCCTCTTTCAACGCTTCCTTTGCCCCTTGAAGGGTGTAGCCCTTCACTTTCACCAAATGATAAATCATGTGGAGGTAGCGCATATCGCGCTGGGTAAACATGCGATTTCCTTTTTTATTTTTGTGTGGTTTCAGTACATCAAACTCTTTTTCCCAAAAGCGGATAAGCGAGGTGTTGACGTTAAACATTCGTGCCACCTCTCCTATAGGAAAATATAATTTCTCCGTTATTTTCTTTGTCATGTTTTTTGGGTTCAATCCATACTTTGAGTTTGGGCAGTTGAAAGCTCAAGCACAAGCTCATATTCGCTAGGGGTCAAATCGTTAAAGAAAAAGTGAATAGGATTCACCGGCACATTATTTTTTCTCACTTCGTAATGCAGATGTGGGCTGGTTGATTTGCCCGAGTTCCCGGTTCTGGCAATAAGTTGTCCGCGCTTCACTTTTTCGCCCTTCTTCACTTTGAATGCGCTAAGATGTCCGTACACCGTTCGATAGCCAAACCCGTGGTTGATGACGATGGTGTTTCCATATCCGTAATAGCTTTTTTCGACGGTTTCTACAGTGCCATCGCCTGTGGCAAAGACATCAGTTCCGGTTGGAGTGGAAAAATCGAGGCCTGCATGAAGCTTGCTCACCTTATAAAAGGGGTCGGTACGATAGCCAAAAAAAGACGATATTCGTCTGAAGTCCTTATCCTTTAGCGGCCTGATTGCCGGAATAGAGGCGACAAGCTCCTTTTTACGTTTTGCAAGGTCAAACACCTCATCGAATGATTTGGACTGTACATACAACTGGCTGGCGATACGGTCGAGGCGCTTTGCCGATTCGGTTACCAACTCCGAATTGGTATAACCTTTCATTTTATCATACCGGTCGGTTCCGCCAATGCCAGCCCTTCGCACCGACGATGGAACAGGCTCAGCTTCAAAAATGACCCTGTAAATATTGTTGTCGCGCTCCTCAAGCTCTTTCAGCACCCCATCCAACTCAGTGAAACGGTCGTTCAACATATCGTATTGAAACTTCATAAAATTGAGCTCTCTCTTCAGATAACGCTCCTGTGGCGAGCCAAAAAAACGTGAGGCTACAACCATCATAGCCACAGCAAGCGCACCGGTAGTAAGCAGAAAATAAAGAACTCCGAGCAAACGCTTTTTCCAATTG
>JBDHYV010000008.1:0-21670 GCA_039811545.1 Bacteroidales bacterium
TTATAATAACTTGGTCCGGATAGTCATTTTTATGATTTTCTTGGAACCACACCTAACAAAACCTGGTACTTCGATGATATTCTCAAAGAAATTCCTGAGCCTGTTGTTTTTGAAAGCAACCTCCCGATTGTTGTCGTCAACACTTTTGGCGTTCCAATCCCCGATGAGCCGAAGATTGCGGCCACGATGGGCATCATTGACAATGGTCCCGGCGCAGTCAACCATACCGATGATTCATTTAACGGGTTTGATGGACCCATTGGCATTGAGGTAAGGGGGCAATCAACCCAGATGTTTCCCAAAAAAAGCTATGCTTTCGAAACACTCGACAGCCAAGGCGAAAATCTTAATGTTTCCATTTTAGGTATGCCCAAGGAAAACGACTGGATACTTTATGCGCCTTTTACGGATAAATCGCTGATGCGAAATGTAGTTACTTTTGAAATTAACCGAAGGATGGGTCGTTATGGCACACGGACAAAATATTGCGAGCTGATACTCAACGGCGACTACAAAGGGATTTACGTAATGGAGGAGAAAATCAAGCGCGACAAAAACCGGGTGAATATTGCCAAACTCAAGCCCGGCGATATCAGCGGTGATGCTCTGACAGGCGGCTACATCCTGCGTGTGGATAAGCTCGACCCCGATTTTACACTTGGCTACGACGGCTGGGTTTCAAATCCAGAGCCGCAATATCCCAACGCCAAAAACATTATCTTTCAATATTACCGTCCAAAGCCCGAGGAGCTGGCGCCGCAGCAAAAAGCCTATATCAAAGACTATGTGGACGTTGCCTCAGGCACATTGGCTTCTGCCGGATTTGCTGACCCCGATCAGGGTTATCAGCAATATTTTGATGTGGGCTCATTCGTTGATTTTATGCTGGTCAACGAGATTGCCAAAGAGGTGGATAACTACCGGTATAGTAATTATCTATATAAAAAACGAGATAGTGATGGCGGCAAATTGTTTGCCGGCCCGGTTTGGGATTTTAATCTGGGTTATGGCAATGTGGATTTTTGGCCGGAAGGCATCCAAATCAACGGTTGGCATTACGAAATGGTTTTTCAGGCCGAATGGTCTATCATGTTTTGGTGGAAACGACTGATGGAAGATTCTTATTTTCATGGACTTGCTCATGCCCGATGGAAATATCTGCGACAGGAAAAGCTGAGCAATTCGGCCATACAGGCTGTGATTGATTCCCTTGTGATTCATACGGCTCAAGCGCGCGAACGGAATTTCGAACGCTGGAAGATTTTAGGCGAATATGTGTGGCCCAACCATCACTGGCAAGGAAATGATTATGCCGAAGAGTTGAACTATTTCCGGACATTTCTTTTCAACCGCATGAACTGGATGGACAACAATTTTACTGTCGCAGCAGTTGAACCCGCCGTAAAAATCAGTGCAAATGCCAATGTGATTGAGCTAAAATTGGTGGATGATTATTTTGCCAACACATTACTCGTGAAAGAGGCTTTCGTCTTGAACGATGCTCCAGAAGGTGCGTCATTGCAGTCGGTTGAATATGTGAGTGCAGCAGAATGTAAACTCATTTTGAATATGAATGTGGAGCAGGCCGGGCAGCTTTCAGTGACGGTCTCGGCTCAAGTGCTCAATAGCTGGAACGACCTCACAAGCCACCCCTTGTCTGCCGATGGCTTTGAAGGAAAGGTTTCCGCGGACGAGATTCGTATCAGGATTACAGGAAGTGGTTTTCAGCTGGGGTGTACAAGGCCGGAACTGCTGGGTGCTACGGCCCGGGTTTACAGCATGGACGGACGTTTGGTGAAACAATTCCAACTATTGAAACAACCTCTTCAGCAACTTCCTTTCAACGAAACGGCCGGTCTCTATCTGCTGCAACTAGTTTATGCGAATGAGGCCGTAAACCGCAAAATCGTCAAAGCTGACTGATTTTTGTCTTTTCCGAACCCAGCCATGCGGCGATGGTTTTAATCCCAGATAAAGCTTGCCACCGACTTGGCCGGAATGGAATAGCTAAAGGCTTTCTGTCCTTGTTTTACCGAAAAAGTCTGGTAATCATCCCCATAATTGGTCACAACCAGCACTTTGCTGCCATCGGCATTGAGGAAGGCCACGGCATCAACCTTGAGGAGTGATTGCTGGCGCAGGTGCGAGATGCGCCTGGCGCCGGGTCGAACGAATTTCGCAAAATGGCCTATTGAATAATATTCTTCGTTGAACGTTACCAGCCCGTCAGGCTGACTGATCGTAACCACTCCGCGGCAATTGGAACAACCATTATTGGTCGGGCCGTAATTTTGGTCGAGGGCTAAGTTCCAAAGCATTGCCGAGCGCGACCAGTTGGTAGCCGTACCAATAAAAATGTTTTGCATGTTCCACATCAGATTATCGCCAAAATTGGTTTCCCATGCGCCACCTGATATTTCGGTGAAATGCAGCTCTTTATCGGGGAAAGCCTGATGCACCGTTGTCATGGCCGATACATTTCCCGCATAGGCATGAAAACCACTCCCGGCCGTGTAGCGATGTGCCAGAGTATCGTTGAGGATTTGGAGTGAATAGGCGGTATTGTCCCAGTTGTGATCATAGTTGATGATTTTGGTCGTGATGCCGGCTGCAGCAAATTTTGGTCCCAGATGGTGTTTGATGAATTCGGCCTGTTCCTCGGCTTGCATCTCCATGCAGGGATAGTTGGCCGTGAAATAAAGCGGCTCGTTTTGTGGCGTAACATGTGTGATTTCAATGCCTTGCGTTTTCATCTCCTGAATATATCTGACAAAATAGTCGGCGTAAACGGCATAACAGTCCGGACGAAGTTTACCGCCTTTGAGGCTTTTATTGGTTTTCATCCAGGCCGGTGGCGACCAGGGCGTTCCCATCAGATGAAGATTTGGATTGATGGCGAGTATTTCGTTTAATACGGGGATAAGGTCGTCAAGATCTTGAGAAAGAGAGAAATGTTCAAGTCCAAAATCGGTTTCATTGATGGGGATGTCATCGTAGGTGAAATCTGATAACGAGAAGTCGGAGGCTCCCATGGTCAGCCGCAGGAAGCTGATGCCTATTCCTTTTACCGGATCGAAAAGCTGAAGAAGAAGCTCACGACGTTGCTCGGCAGTCATTTTATTGTGAATAAGATAAGCGGCAGAGCCGGTGAGGGCAGCACCATAACCGTCAATCTGTTGAAAAGCAATGGCGGTGTCAATGCTGATAACCGGCCAGTCGGCGGGCACCTGCGGATAAAGCATGAGTGTGTCCTGCATCATTAGCCGTATCTTGTCGCCACGAGAGAGGTTTACCACCACTTTTTTATTTGGATCGTTTACCGAAGGGTCGGGGTTTATGGGGTTTGGCTTTCCCTTGCAAGCTGAAAATGAGATGCTTAACAAAAGAAAAAGAAGCGTTCGTTTCACTATTTGGGTATTTATGCTGATTGGAAAAAAAAGACAGCATAACGGGTTTTGTTGCCGTTATGCTGTCGGTTTTTGAATTAATAGCCTTTGTTCTGGACGAGTTCGGCGTTGTTGTCAATTTCGGACTGGGGGATGGGCCAGAAAAGTTTGTTTTCGTTCAGCACATAACCCAGTGAGGTTCCGTTGGGGCCTCGCACGGCATTCATCACTTCTATGGCGCGCCCGGTGCGTTTGAGGTCAAACCAGCGATGGCCTTCGAAGGCCAGCTCGAGCCGCCTTTCCTTTTCGATGGCTAATTTCATTCCGGCTTTGTCAGAGGCTGTAGTTGGTTGAAGGTTCACCCTTGTCCTGATTTGGTTCACCAAAGCAGCAGCACCGACCACATCGCCGTTCTCGTTTAAAGCTTCGGCTTTGAGTAACAAGATGTCGGCTAAGCGGAGGAAGATATAATTTTGCGGGCTGCTTCCGCTGAAAATCCGGTATTTGTTGATGAAAGGGAAGTTTGCCTGAGGCCAGTAGGCATCAGACCATTTTCCGGTAACATCAAGGAAGATGATTGACGCTTCCTTGCGAATTTGGTCGCCTTCGGCATCAAAAGCTGCCACCAAATCGTTGGACGGAGTGTTGAACTTTTTCCAGTCGAGTCCGCGAAACATGCTTGCGCCCCAGTTGCCACTTTGCGGTGTGCCTTCGTAATTGATCTCGAAGATAGCCTCAGCCGAGTTCTCGTGCAGGTTATCCCAAAGCATATCATATTCAGGCAGAAGCGAATAGCCTCCTCCAACTACTGCGTCGCAATATTGGTTCACCTTATCCCACTGATGTGGCTCAATGGTGGCATAAACTTTGGCCAGCATTGCGTTGGCTGCGCCTTTGGTTACATAGCCTTTGTGAGCGGCAGTTGCTGGAGCATGGGCAGCAGCCAGTTCAAAGTCGCTGATAATCTGCTTGTAAACATCGGCAAGGGGAGCGCGTGTGGGAAACATCTGTGGATAAATCACCGGCAGTAGGTCGTAGCTCACCGTTGTAATTTCTTTCAACTGGAGTGGTACATCGCCCCAAAGCTGAACGGCCTGAAAATAGACAAAGGCTCTGATCCAGGCTGCTTCGGCTTTGATCTGCTGTTTGCGTGCAGCATCAACGCCTGGAGTCGAATCAGCATTGTTGAACACCAAATTGGCTTTTCCGATGGCACCGTAAAGATAGCGCCAGTCGCGGCTCACATTGGTATTGGTGGCATCAATGGCAAATTCGTCAATTTGGAAGTTAGCCGGATTGTCGGCGCCGGCATAGCAGTCGTCGCTCTGCGCATCGCCGTTCACAAAATAATCGAGCTCGAAATATTCGTTGCGGAAATCATCGTAAACGCCCATCAAAGCAGCCTCGAGCTCCGAGGAATTCTTGAAAATTAGTTCGTTGTTCTGATTCTCGTCAATCATAATACCTTGAGAAACAGGCTTGATGTCGAGGAATTTTTCGCAAGCCGTGAGGGAGACAACGAGCATGAGGATGAGGATAAATGAGATTTTTTTCATGGCTTCATTCGTTTAAAATTCAACATTCAGACCTAATACAACCGAGCGCGACTGGGGATAGGTTCCGTAGTCAATTCCTTGTTCCACTGCGCTGGCGCCGAAAGCGTTTACCTCGGGATCGAAGCCGCTATAACGGGTAAGGGTGATCAAGTTACGACCGGTAACGTAAACCGACATATCTTTGATGAACTTCACTTTCGACGTTTTGTCGAATATCTTGTAGGACAAGGTGATGGATTTTAGCCGGACGTACGAGCCGTCTTCGATGAAGCGGCTTGAGTTGCGCACATTGTTGATGTTTCCCGAACGGGGGATATCGGTAATGTCGCCCGGTTTTTTCCAGCGATCAAGTACGGCGATGGATTGATTTTTACTGTCGAACATCCCTTCTAAGTCAATACGGGTAGCATTGAAAATGTCGTTGCCATAGCTGCCCTGAATGAAGAAATTCAGGTCGAACTTCTTGTAGTTGAATGTGTTGGTGAGTCCAAAGATAAAATCAGGCTGTGGATTTCCGATTACGGTACGGTCGCCTGTGTCGAAAATACCGTTGTTGTTGAGGTCTTTATACTTCATATTGCCGGTCTGGGGGTCAACACCATCGGCCACATAGCCGAAAAAGCTTCCCAAAGGCAGGCCTCTACGAAGGATGGTTACGTCCTGGTTGTTGCTATAAATGCGGCCGTAATAATAGACCTTAGTGTAATCGAGGTCGGTTACCTTGTTGCGGTTGAACGACATATTGAAGTCGGTTGTCCAGCGCCAATTTTTGTCAACGTTCACCGTATTGATGTTAAACTCAATCCCTTTATTTTCTGTTTTACCGGCATTTGTCATGATGGTGGTGATGGGCAGTGAGCTCGAGAGCCTGACATTGAGGAGCACATCGTTGGTTTTTTTCATATAGGCATCAAAATTCACGTTCACTCTGTAGTTGAACATGCTAAGGTCGAAACCAATGTTGGACTGAGCGGTGGTTTCCCAACGGAGGTCGGGGTTTCCGTAGCTAACCTGAACTGCTGAAGGGCCAGAGAGGGGGTTGGTAGCTTGAGTGCGGTAGTAATTCACCAATCCGTAACCGGCATAGGTGGGGATTCCTTCCTGATTTCCCACTTTCCCCCAGCCTCCTCTCAGTTTGAGGTCGTTGATCAGGGTGATGCCTTTCATAAAGCTTTCCGAGGTGAGCCTCCATCCTGCCGAGAAGGAGGGCATGAAGCCCCAGGGATTGGCTAGTTTTGATGAGCCATCGTAGCGCATACTTGCCGTGAGGTAATATTTGCTGTTGAAGTCATACGCAGCCTGACCAAAGAAAGAGGCAATTGTCCACTGTGTTTCATAAGAGCTTCCGGTAACGTTGTTGGCAGCGTTCACAGTGGTGATGTTCACATCGGCAGGGAAATCGGTTCCTTCCACATAGGTCTGATGCCAGGTGTTGCCCTGAATACTGCTTCCGCCCATAGCACTGAGGTTATGCTGTGCAAAACTGTTTTTGTATGTAAGAATGTTTTCCCAGAGATAAGTTGTCGAGTTTTGCTTGTCCGAACGTCCGATACCGTTTTCTTTGCGGCCATAGGTGGTTCTAAACGGATCGAGGTAATAATCCCACTGATGCGACATGAAGTCAATACCTGCATTTGAACGGAAAGTCAGTGTGCGGTGAAGCTTGACATCGGCGGCCACAGTACCAAATAGTTGATTGTCAATGGAAGTCTGTTTTGGTCCTTCCATATAGGCCACCGGATTTTCCCAAGAGGGTTGAAAGGGGTTGGGGTCGAACCATCCGCTGCCGTCATTTTTGTAAACTCCCAGAAAAGGAGGAGTGTTCAAGGCACTCATGATAACGCCTCCTCTGCCCGAGCTCAGGTTGTCGGGTGTATCTTTGGTGTTGAGGTTCATCAGGTTCAGATTGGTCGAGATCTTGAGCCAGTCGTTCACCTGATTGTCAATGTTGATGCGCGAAGTAACACGGTCGAAACGGGCCGGTTTTACAATCCCTTGATCTGTAAGGTAACCTAACGAGATGTAATGGGTTGATTTGCCGGAGCCGCCGGTTACGGCAATCTGATGCGACATAGTGCTTCCGGTTCCAAAAACATGGTCTTGCCAGTTGTTGAATTTTGTTTGGGATGGGTCGAGACCGCCGGGCATAATTTCTTCCATCAATTGTCTGTACTGTTTGGTGTTCAGCACTTCGATGGTGCGACGGATGTCGGAGAGGCCGTAATAGGCATTATAGCGGATGCTGGATTTATTTTCTTCGCCTTTTCGGGTGGTGATAATCACAACGCCGTTGGCCGCCCGGGCACCATAGATGGCCGCCGAGGAAGCATCTTTCAGGATGCTCATGCTCACGATGTCGGAGGGGTTAATGCCACGGATGTCGGTGGTTGGAAAGCCATCCACCACATAGAGTGGTTCGTTTCCGGCTATAGCCGAAGTGGTTCCGCGCACGCGCACAGCTAATCCTGCTCCGGGCTTTCCCGAGGGCTGCACCACTTGCACCCCAGCGGCCTTGCCCTGAAGGCCTTCGGCTGCCGAAACCAACGGGCGTTCTTTAAGCGATTTCTCGTCAACAACAGAAACAGCCGTCGTCAGGTCTTTCTTTTTTTGTGTTCCGTAGCCGACAACAACCACCTCGTTGAGCACTTCAACGTCTTCTTCAAGAATGATGTCGAGGGTCTTTTTTCCGGCCGGATTTACGACTTGTTCTATATAACCTATAAATGAGAATTTAATCAGCTCGTTGGTTACATTAATTTCATATCGGCCATTGATATCGGTAACGGTTCCCGAGAGTGTTCCCACCAACGAAACGTTAACTCCGGGTAGGGGGTCGCCGTTGGCATCTTTCACCGTTCCGTTGAGTTTGTGGCTTTGGGCCGATGCTGCTAAGGTTAGCAGCAGAAGAAAAAACAACGGGAGTTTTTTCAGAAAATAAGTAAAGTATTGCATGTTGTTGAAATTCGTTGTTTTAATGAGTGAAAAAAAAACCAGGGGACAGGTTTCCCCGTTCCCCTGGTTAAAACTTAAAAGTCAATTATCTCACCATGACCATCGTCCAGGAAGCTCCTCCTGAATGATCGCCCGAGATGTCAACGGATACGATAAGGGTTTCAACTGTTCCATTGTTGGAATAGCCCATCACTTCGTAGCGGTTCACGGTGTTTCCGCCATTTGGTGGGTTTGCTCCGTTAGCGTTTTCACCGCCATAGTAACCTTTCATGAATCCGATGAAGGCTGCCCTTGTGGCACTGTTTGTCAGTTCGATGATGGCACGATTTCCGCCCGAAGCCGGAGTGAAGGTGTAGGTGTGTGCATCAGCACCGAGGGCGCTTCCGAAGAAGGCACCATTGCCGCTGGCGGCAATTTCAGCATCGGTGATACAGCCGTTAGTTCCGCCAAAGTAGCCATCGTTGCGGGTCGAGCCTTTGGTGTCGTAGGTGAATTTGCCATCAGCATTGAATGTAAACTCGTCGTCAACCATACATGACCAGTCGTCGGTTGTGCCAACAGCCGATCCGTCAAGGAAGCCAACGGGTGTCTGCCACCACGAAGGATCGCCCATTCCGGGGCCTACATAGATGGAGTTGGGAGCTACACGGATTTTCCAAGGAGCACCCTGTAAAATTTCGTTAGTGAGCACCACTGTCGAGATCATAATGTCCACGGTTTTTACGTTGGTACCCAGCTCATTGGTGGCAGTCAGGCTTGCAGTATAGTTGCCGTCAGTGGCATAGGTGTGGGTTGGGCTGGTTTCGGTGGAGGTGGTTCCGTCGCCAAAATCCCAGAGATAGCTAGTGGCAAAAGCCGAAGTGTTGGTGAATGTAACGGTGCGACCGTCAAGCACATAGGTGAAGTTGGCTGCCGGCTGGTTGCCCGGAATCGGAGGTTCATCGGCCGGGTTGTCGTAGTGTACGAGAACAAACCGCCAGTAACCACCATCGGAATCGTCCCATTTGTACTGTCCTTGAACAATCAGGGTGTCGGTGGTGCCGTCATAGAGCGAAATTACACTGTAAGTGATTGACTCGGGCAAAACAATTGGATTGGTATCCGAAGCACCGTTGGATACTTCTTTTCCGTTTCCAAGTTTCTCGAAGCCGATGAAAGCACCTTTTCCTTTTGCAGTGATTTTGTTGTTAGCACCATCCAGTTCAAAGGCAAAAGTACCACCTTTCCAAGCTGAGAGATCCTCGCCTGCAGCACCTACCATGGGTTCGCTGGTGCTGGCGCAAACGTTGGCCGGAACATAAATTCCACCTTCGGCCCAAAAGTCGCCTTTGCGGTCAATGATGAGTTTCCCATCGCGGGTGAAAGTGAATTCATCATTGAGCAGGCAGGGCCTGTTGGCCAGTTCATCGTTGTTACGACCCATAGCCCACCAGATTTCATTATGAGCCCAGGGGCCAACTTCAAGCGGAAAAACACCGCCCGAAACATCGCGCAGAAGTTTCCAGGTTTTGCTGCTTTCACCAACAAGACGTGTGAGCATTTCGTTGGGGTCGGCAATGGTTACTTTCTTGGTGTAAACATCCGTTGTGGTTCCTTTTTGCGAAGTAGCAGTCAGGGTAACGGTGTATTCGCCAACAGCAGCAAAGGTGTGAACAGGGCTTGTTTCGGTCGAAAGTGCAGTGCCATCGCCAAAGTTCCACGATACGGTGGAGAAATTTTGCGATTCGTTGGTGAATGTCACTTTCTTGAAGTCGTTGTCGTCAACTTTAAAAGTGAAACTGGCAATAACATCCGGTTCGGGATCATCTTTCTTACAGGATGTAAACGGAACGAGTAGCACTGTTAGCAGTAGTGCCAGACTGATTTTTAGTGTTTTTTTCATGACTGAAATTTGTGGTTAATAATGATAGTTAAGTTGATCAAGTGATATATTTTAAATTGTTCTTTCTTCAAAATTACGAAGTTTTTGTTTTTTATCCACAGCATGAACGATTATTTTTATCATAAGATGAAATTTTTCTGTTAGAAGTTGTATTGTTCCGGTTTCTTTTGAACCTGTTAAAATGTATTTTAGTTTGTTTTGGATATTTGAATACCGTGTTCGCTGCTGACATATTGGTATTTCATTTGCTTATTCACCGAATTAGTCAATTGGTTGGAACACCCTGACATAGTCCACTACCATAGTTTGTGGGAACTGGGTCGTGGCGTCGGGGCTTCCGGGCCAGTTGCCGCCAACGGCCACGTTCATGATGAAAAACTGCGGCAATTTGAACGCCTCATAGCTGATGTCGGTGTCTTTGACCGAGAAAAACGGTTGGTAATCCACATACCACGTCATGCCATATTCGCTCCATAACAGAGTGAAGATGTGGAATTTTTCATTGAAACCTTCCGGGCCGGCCAAGGTAGTGCTGCTTCCCGTATAGCGATGTCCTCCAAAATTGTAGTGGATTGTTCCATGCACTTCGTTTGCTTTATGGCCAAGATATTCCATAATATCTATTTCACCACAACGAGGCCAGTCCACTGTCGAAATGTTGTTGCCGAGAGTCCATAGTGCGGGCCAAATGCCTTTGCCGATGGGCATTTTGGCGCGAAAATCAATGCGGCCGTAGATAAAAGTCTTTTTGTCTTTCGATAGCAGTCGAGCCGATCTGTAGGCGTTGTATGCTTTTGTGGCGACGATATTCAGCTTTCCATCCTGAATAAAAGAATTTTCTGCCAGGGAGGTGTAAACCTGAAGCTCGTTGTTGCCCCATCCGCCTGCACCGGTATTGAAGCCCCAGTTTTGTGTGTTGATGCTTGTGCCGCTAAATTCGTCGGCCCATACCAAGTTGAAACCTTCATAATTTTCAGGAGTGATGAAGCCATCGTCTTGCAATTCAGGGATAAAAGAATCGTCGTTGTCAATGACGACCGTGATGTCTTCCGGAATGAATGTCGCATTCTGAATGTTGGAGAAATGAATAAAAAAGCCTTCATCAAATTCCATGACTTCATCGCCCAGAATCGTAATGCTGATTTGTTTTTCCGTTTCTCCGGGATTGAAAACCAGCGTATTATCAGTGCTGCCCACGTAGTCTAACCCGTCTTTTGCAGTTCCATCGGCTGTGCTCCACTTGATGCTTACGGGCAGGGTAGAGGCTCCATTAAGCTTTACAGCAAAAGTCAACACATTGTCGCTATTGCCTTCGGGCTGTCTCACACGCGCCGGATAGCTGAGTTCAGGAATAAAAACATCATCATTCAGGATAACAATGTCGCATAAACTTAATGAAGGTTGTGCATTGATAACTTTATTGATAATCAGCGAGAAGCTTTCGTTTTCCTCGTAAACCTCATCACCGATGATTTCGATTTTGATTTCCTTTTCCGTTTCACCGGCAATAAACATCAACTCGCCTTCGGTGATACCCACATAATCCTCGCCGGCAATGGCGGTGCCATCGGAAGTTTGGAATTTTACCGTTACGTTTTTGTCGTAATCGTGGCTGAGCTTGAGTGCAATGCTGACAAAATGATTTCCAACATTGCCTTCTTCGATGCTGATTGTGGCTTCAAAGCTGAGGTTTGGAATTGGTTTCTCTTCTTTTTTGCAGGAATATGTACCGAGAATTGCCAATAGCCATATACTGAGGATGGTGAAACGAGGAGGTGAAAGTTTGGTTTTCATATCAGGTTACTTTGAAATCATATTATAAAAACGCACATAATCCACTTCCATGCTTACCGGAAAAATGGAGTCGTCCACACCTTGCTGTCCGCCCCAGTCGCCACCGATGGCCAGATTGAGCAAAAGGTGAAATCGTTTGTCGAAAGGCCATGCCTTGTATCCGGCTCCATCATTCAAGGAGGTGAAAATCTGAATATTGTCAATAAAACCACGAATAGCGTACGGCGTCCAGTCAATGCGATAGAGATGAAATTCAGTGGTGGCATTTTCGATGATTTTGGTTGCTGACCGTTGGGTTCCGATACGCCAATAATAGGCTTCGCTGTGGGTTGTGATATGTATTCTGTTAGGGTCGAATCCCACGTGTTCCATAATGTCAATCTCGCCCGATGAAGGCCATCCACCGTATTCCCAGTCGGTTGGGAGCATCCAAATGGCTGGCCAGGTGCCTCGGCCGGCCGGAATTTTGGCTCTGACTTCTACCCGTCCATAAAGTATGTCGCCTTTGTTTTTTGAAACTAATCGGGTGGAGGTGTATTGTTTTTGTTCAAAGTTTTCTTTGCGTGCCGTGATGCTGAGAACTCCCTTGTCAACAAAAGCATTTTCGGCACGATTGGTATAATACTGCAACTCATTGTTGCCCCATCCGTGACCACCAAGGTCGTAACTCCATTTTAATGGTTCAGGAACACCTTGATAATCAAATTCGTCAGCCCATGATGGTTCTGATTCAAATTCCCAGCCTAGGTCTTGAGGTGGTTCGGGAATAATGATGTTGGGTTTTTTGATGGTATCCTGACCTGCACAGCCCGTGCTTAAAGAGCCGGCAAAAAGAAGACAAAGAAGAAATAAGGGCTTCATGTCACATTTTTTTAAAAGAGTGGGGCTGCTTTTAATATAGCAGCCCACTCTGCTCACTAACCACAAAACAATACTATGATATTAGTAATTGGGGTTCTGTTTCAGTTTTGTTCCGTTAAGTTCACCAATTGGGATCGGAAGGAGTTCGTGTTTTCCAGCGACGAACCCTCTGTTAGCTAACGTACTGGCAGCTTTCCCGGTGCGAAGCAGGTCGAAAAAACGATGTCCTTCAGTAGCCAGCTCAAGGCGGCGCTCAGTGTATATGTTATCGAGCGTTGCAGGAATTGAACCCAAATCAACCCTTTGTCTGACAAGGTCGAGGTAGCTCAGGGCCTTGCCGTTGTCACCACTGCGCAGATAAGCTTCTGCAGCCATCAGGCAAACATCGGCCAAGCGGATTTCAATATAGTTTGTCGGCCACTCTAATACAGGATCGCCTGTTCCGTGTCCGAAAAACTCTTGAAGTGGAGCATATTTCTGAATGAAATAGCCGGTGTTTTGATAGCCTTTTTCGTAAGTGGCAGTGCCGGCTTTTTCGAGGCTGTCAATGTTGGCAATGGTAGATCTATATCGGGGGTCGTTCTTCAGGAGGTTTACGGTTTCGGTGGTGATGGGGTTAAAGCCCCATCCGGCCTTGTATGTAGGTCCGTTGTAGGCTCGTGGCCCGCACATTTGTGTGAAGATATGTCCTTCCCCTGCCGGAGGCCAGGGACCCCAGTAGCCTACTGCTGCCGAGGTGTGTGTGATTTCGAAGATGGATTCGGCATTGAACTTGTTGTCGGGTCTGAAAATGTCGCCATATTTTTCTAAAAGGTGATAAACGCCACTTTTGTAAACAGCATCAAACAGCTCGGCAGCTTCAGCCATACGACTTTCGTTGTTTTGAGTCAATATCACCTTGCCGAGTAGGGCCTGGGCTGCTCCTTTGGTGATGCGTCCGTTTTCGTCAACCGGAACAGTGAGCGGCAGATTTGGAATGGCAGCTTTCAGGTCAGCCTCAATTTGTTCGTACACCTTTTCAGGAGCTACCTGTTCAACATTAGAACCTTCTGATGGAGTTAACTGAATGGTTATCAACGGAATGTTGCGGAACAAGCGAACGAGGTCAAAGTAATAATATGCGCGTAAAAAACGGGCTTCTGCGCGAAAGCGTTCGCGTAACACATCATTCATGGTAGCACCGTCGATCTTGTTGAGTAGGACATTGGTGCGATAGATGCCGGCGTAATTTCTGCCCCAAAAATCGGCCTGAGGGCCAACGGCAGGGTCGAGGGTGTAGCTGCTCCAGGCTTCCCAGGTGGCGCGGTCGCCATACGAACCACCACCGGCATAACACTCGTCGGAAGCGGAATTCAACAGCCCAACCTTGCTCGAATAGTCTTTCACAACTTCCCATCCAAGTGGGTCGTAAGCCGCCACTAAGCCAGAATAAACCTCATCAGCATTTTGATAATAGTTGTCTTCGAGAGTAGTTCCTTTGGGTTTAACGTCAAGCCAATCCTTGCCACATGAATTCAGGACTAATCTTGTGATCAGGACAAACGGGATATATTTTAGTGTTTTCATCTTTAACTAAGTTTTTCTGATTAAATACCGATGTTAAGACCTGCCATAAATGTGCGTGCTTGTGGGTAAAATCCACGATCAATGCCATAACTTCCGCCCCCAATTTCGGGGTCGTAGCCTTGATATTGGGTAAAGGTAAATAGGTTGTTGGCGCCAACATAAACCCTCAGGGTTTCAACACCAATCCGCCGGATAATATTTTTAGGAAGCTGATAACCAAGCTGAACGGTTTTAATGCGCATATAAGCTCCGTTGCTCAGGTTGAAAGCCGAGGGATTACGGAAGTTGTTGTTGGGGTCACCGGCTACCAGTCTTGGGAAGGTTTTCGAGGTGCCAAGTCCGTGCCACCGGTCTAAAACATCGGTTGTCCAGTTGGCATTGGGGATGTCTAAGCGTCTAAGACCGTTGTAGATATCATTGCCCGATACGCCTTGCAAAAACACCATGAGGTCAAACCCTTTCCAGGCAGCCGACAAGGTGAAGCCATAGCTGAAGTTGGGCGTTGGGTCGCCGATAACTTTGCGGTCTTCGCTATTGATGACGCCATCACCGTTGAGGTCGGCAAACTTGAAGTCGCCCGGACGGGCATTGGGCTGAAGGAGCTGCCCATCAGAATTAACATGCTTCTCCACTTCGCCATTCGACTGGAAAACACCCAGAACCTCAAAACCATAGAAAACACCAATGGGATAGCCCACCATGAGTCGGCTGATCTCGTAAGCACTCGACTGGAAGCTTGCATTAGTCAGATAATCAACATCTTCGCTGATATGGGTTACTTCGTTTTTTAGATAGGAGCCGTTTCCACGGATGTCGAAATCAATGCCGGAGAATTTGAAACGGTAGCTGAGTTCCAACTCAACCCCTTTGTTGGTCATTGAGGCTACGTTGGCTGTAGGGTTGCCGGCTCCGGTATATTCGGGCAGGCGCAAAGGCTGCAACATCCCCGTTGTACTTTTGTCGTAGAGGTCGAAAGTGATTCGGAAATCATTGAACAGCGTGGCTTCAAACCCTATGTTCGACTGGCTGGTCTGTTCCCATTCCAGATCGGGGTTGCTGGGGGCATTCGGGCTGTAACCCACCACGTATCCATTGTAATTAAAGGTGTAGTTGCGTCCGCCACCAATGGTACTGATGTAACGAAAATCGCCAATGTTGTCATTTCCTGTAACCCCATACGACCCTCTGATTTTGAGGAAATTAAACCAGTCGCTTTCGGGGAAAAAGGCTTCTTTCGACACCACCCAGCCCAGCGAAAGCGATGGGAAATAACCAAACTTTTTGTTGTGTCCAAAACGGGTTGAGCCGTCACGGCGCACAATGCCATTGAAAAGATATTTCTGATCGTAATTGTACGACAGACGACCAAACACCGAGGCTACTTTGTGATCGGTGCCTTCCCATCCGCTCCCGATACGGTCGGCATCGGCTACGGAATAATTCATCGAAGCATCTTCAAAATTGTTGACAGGGATGTTTTTATAGGTTACCGAGCTGCCTCTGCTGGTTTCAACAAAGGCTGTGGTTCCAACGAGGGCCGACATTTCGTGCCTACCAAAACTGCGGGTATAGGAAGCGGTATTTTCCCAGTTCCACATCAGTCCTTGCGATTGACTCCTGTCGAAAGAGGTTTTTGGGTAAGTGGTGGCCGAATTCAGGTAGGCAATTGGAGTAAAGCTTTCGCTGCCCCAGAAAGCTAATTTTGTACCGATGTCCGATTTAAACTTTAAGCCTTTAATAGGCTCAAGTTCTGCATAAAAGTTGCCAACAAAGTTGTCAGACCATCCGTAATTGCCGAGATGAGTTGCAATATACGCCATCGGATTGGTCATTTCCTGGACAACATAAGGCGAAATGCCATAAGGATTACCGTCGGCATCGCGCACTACAGGGAATGTGCTGTATGGTGCTGCATTGATAAGTGTCGGATCTGTAATCACAACGGGTGTGATTGGGTCGAGGTTGATGGCTGATGCCAGCGGCCCCCCAAATTCGCTGTTGCTGTTCATCGGCCCTTGGCTCTTGATGTGGCTATAGCCAAAGTTGTTGCCAACCCGGAGCCAGTCGTTAATTTTATGGGTCGAGTTAAGCCTGAGATTCAACCGATTATAATGCGAAATATCGGTGGCCACAATCCCTTCCTGATCGTAATATCCGAAAGAAGTATAATAGGTTGAGCGATCGTTGCCGCCACTTATGCTGAGTTCGTGGCTTTGCACCGAAGCGCTGTTGTTGAAAATTGCAGCCTGCCAGTCGGTTCCAATACCAAATTCTTCGGGATTGCTGAACAGAGGACTTTGTCCGGCATTGGTCAGCATCTCGTTGCGAATGGTAGCATATTGGGTGGCGTTAAGCAGATCGAGTTTTTTGGCTGGGCTTTGAGTTCCAAAATAGGTGTGGTAGTTTACACGCATGCTACCCAAAGCACCTTTTTTGGTAGTAATGATAATTACCCCGTTGGCGGCACGTGTTCCGTAGATGGCTGCCGAGGCGGCATCTTTCAGAATTTCAATACTTTCAATATCGGCCGAGTTGAGGTAATCAATCCCACCCACATCAACAGGCGTACCATCTACGATGTATAATGGATCACTGTAGTTAAAATTGGTTGTCCCTCGTACCCTCACCGTTGATGAAGCACCGGGCATACCCGAACTTGCTGCAATTGTTACGCCCGAGGTGCGGCCTTGCAGGGCCTGTTCGAGCCGCGAAATTGGCATGTTTTCGATGTCTTTCGACTTTACGCCGGAAATGGCTCCGGTTACGACACTCTTTTTCTGAACACCGTAGCCTACAACAACAAATTCTTCTAATTGGCTTACCTCTGGTTCAAGTGCCCAATTTACCACAAGTGTTTCACCCTTGCTCAGACTGATTACCCGTGTAGTTGTTTGGTAACCCACAAATTTTACCTGAATCACTTGGCTGCCTTCCGGAACATGGAGCGTGTAGCTCCCGTTCATGTCGCTCACAGCACCAGCTAAGGTGCCTGTAACCAGAATGTTGGCTCCTGGCAATGATTCACGAGTCGTTTTATCGGTTACAGTACCCTTGATGGTTGCCTGCGCAAACAGCATCCCCAAAGGCAATAAAAGTACCGAAAAAAGTAAAGTTATTCTCTTCATAGGTTTGGTTTATGATGGTAATTAAGGTTAAATTAGAATTGTCAAGCAATATTAACTCTTTCTGCAGCGACGAATCAAAAAAATACCTACATCACTTTTACGTCCATATTCTTTTTTAACTTCATCAACGCTACATCACAAATACTAAAGAGTATTGACACTATGTAGGTTAAGTCAAATTATGAAATACAACTGCAATCGGTTGAGTATCCTTAACATGGTTTTTTTTAACTCTCATGCTCACATTTTTTTTTTTGACCTCAACATTGAATTTTCCGGCCGAAGCAAGACGAAATAAACTTCAAGGCAGGAGTTTCATCTTCGCATTGAAGCGTGATGTGTCGAATGGGTTGATAACCTGTGTTTTAAGATATGAATCCTTTGCCAGATCGTATTTTTTCATGGCGGCATAAACGTCGCCCTGAAGGAAATAGTTGTCCTCCTGATTTGGATTCAACGTCAGGCAGTTATTGTTGATTTCTTCTAAAGCTTCTTTGTATTGCTTTAGCTGAAAGTGGGCAGTGGCTTTCCAGAGATGAACCAGATAGATAGATTGTGATTTTAAGATCTCACTACTCATTTTCAATATCTTATCAAACTCCATCTGGCTGTTGTATAACTCAAATAGGAATAGCTTTGGCGAGAGGTATTCGGGAGCAAGAGACAATGCCTTTTCAATCCGCGATTGAGCCGAAAAAATTTCGTCTAAATTGTATTCGCAGAGTGCAAGATAAAACCAGGCTGGAGCAAACATGCTTTCTTGACGGATGGCGTATTCAAAGCTATTTTTGGATTCTCGCCATTTTCCTTCGGTCATTTTTGCAAGTCCGGTATTGAGATTGTTCAATGCTTGATCCGAGAACTCTTCTTCTTTTGACGGATAGCACATCATCATCGTTTCGAGCTGCTGCAAATCACCGAAAGTAGGCACTGTTTTGATGGCCGATTCAATGAACGATATAAAATTGTCGTTCCCTATCGTGGCACTATTGGCAGCAACAAATATCTCATAATATGGTTTCGGCTGATTGCCAACCTGTTGGTGCAGGTTTTCGATAATGGCAGGGTTGAAAATGTATTTTCCGCCATTTTCAAGCTGGTCGGCTTCGAGTGCATACATCAAATCAGCAAAATCCTGCTCCCATCCCATTGATTTAAGAGTCGTAACTTCGCTGGTAATCAGTGTTTTGGATAGGCTGAACAACCCTTTTGCCGAACTGAAGCCTGTGCTACGTAATATCTTTTTATAAATCAGGTCGGTAAACAGACTGAATTGATATTTACTGAAGGTGCCAGAGGTAAGAATTCCAAGTTTTTTCTCCAGAAATTGTCGTCGGCTCTCCCGAAGAGTTTCTGTGAATTCTCTGATAGTCTGTGATATAAGGGTAGCAGCTTCTTCGCTTTTTGGGTAGGCGGCTTGGGTATAATAACTGGCCTGTTGGCTAAGCTCGTTGACTTGCCGGATCACTATGCTCATATTCTCAATTTCTTTAAACTGAAAATCGTCCAATAAACGCTGGTTGGCACTTTCAAAAGGTTCGCGGAGATTTGACAACTGGCCGTTGATGGCTGTTAATGGCCATTTCCCTACAAAATCGGGGTAAAAACTCATGTGTGAGAAATATTCTGAGCTTTCCTTTTTGGCAAGCACTTCTTTGACCATTTCGAGCATTCGCGCATATTTTTTCTCCGATTCATAACGGCTTATCTCTTGGGTTTTTATATTAAACCATTTAAAATCATTGTAAAATATTTCCGGAAAGCGTAAAACGGCCGACTCGCCAACTGCACTTATGAAATTGAATGGAGCCCATATCTTGATGTCGGTTTTTCTATATGTCAGCACAACTGAAGTTATCCTTTTTTCAGTGAGAAATGGCTTAGGTGGCTTTGCCTGTGGAATGTTCTGACCCTGAACAAACGTAATGCTGCCAATCATTGAGTTCAGATCGCTTTCCTTAAAATAGGGTCTCTCGCTTTCGCTTGTCGGATTCAGTACAAAATGAATAAAATCAGATGCAATGAATTCGTCAGCATTGAGTTGGCTGTTTCCTAAGCTGTCGCAGAGTGTAATGTTTATTTTGTAGGCTGTTTTGCTTTTTTGTTTCACGGTCAGGCTTGTTCCTTGCGCCCAAACGGAAGTTGAAAAAAACAGAAGAGAAAGAATTAAAATAGAACGCGTTTTCATCCTGGTTTGGTTTTGTTCGTTGGTTTATATTGAAAATGAACACCTTATGATCCGTCTGGAATTTTTATCGTAAATTGGCTTCCAAATCCGGTCTGTGAGCTGACTTCGATCTGAAAGCCATGTGCATCAATGATTTTCTTTACGATGCCAAGCCCCAGTCCGGTTCCTTTTTCGCCATAGGTGCCGAATGTGGTTTTTCGCGTAAAACTCGTGAATAGTCGGTCGCAGGTTGCTTTGTCCATTCCGGTGCCTGTGTCAATTACCTCAATGGTTTTTTGTCCGTTTGCTGTGGCGAAAACCAATCTTATGCAGCCTCCTTCTGCAGTGAATTTCACCGAGTTGCCGACAAGATTATTGAGTGCTTGACCTAAAAGGGTCTCATCACCTTTTACGGTAAAACCGCCTTCGGCTTCAACCACAAACCTGATTTTCTTTTTTGCCAGATTGCTTGCCTGCATTTTCTCGATGAACGAGCTTAATGCGCCGGCTGACACATCTCTGCGGCTAATGCGGAAATTTCCAAGCTCGAGGTTCGACCATTGGAACAGTTTGTCGTTGTAATCGAGCAAACGCTGCATCTCGTTGCGGATGTCAACTAAAAGCTCAAGCTGCGAAGGACTGATTTTTTTTAACAAACTCTCGTCTTGAAGCAGTATCTCGCTCAACCCAATGACCGCGCCGATGGGCGAACGCAGATCGTGTGAAATGATCGAAACAAACTGGTCTTTGAATGAAAGAAGTTGTTTGAGTTTCTTTTCGGTGGCTGCCAACCGGTCTAAGGTCAGCTTTTGTTCACGCGCTTTCTGTATCAGACTGTCATCGGGGCTTTCATCAGTGTCTAATGGTTTGATAAGCAAATAGTTGCGACTTTCGTACTGAAGTGCTAAAGCCCGAAGGTAAAGGGTGTCGCCTTTCAGATTTTTTTCTTCCCAAATGTCGCTCGTCATTGTGCCGTTGCTGCTGCCGCTCCATAATAGTTCGGCTTCAAGTTGGAAAATTTCCAGAAATGGGAAAACTTCAACAGGGTCAGGTATTTTTCTCAACGAAGATGACTTCTTTTCAAGCTCCCAAAACCAAGCGGGTGCCGAGCCCAAAAGCCGGTAAACCTCTTCCTTGCGCTCAAAATTCATATAGTCGAGCAACGAAAGTGCTGATAAGGCTCCTTTGGCAGATGAGACCTTTTCGTCTAACTGAAGATTCAGTTTCTCTTCATTGTACAACTGCAAAATGGGATGAATCAGCTCAACTTGCTTCGTCTGGTCGAGCATCAGAATCCATTGCTGGTTGTTTTCATCGTGCAGAAAATGGAGCTCCACATAAGCACCGTCTTTGACCTTCACATGCGGAATCACCATCGGACTGATTAAAGGGGGCAACATCCCGACAAAAAGCCCTGTCACATTGTCAATAGCATCGCCGGGCATAGGTCGCTTGTTGAGATATTTCTCTATCGGCCCATGACACTGGATTACATTGCTTTCAGCATCGAGATGCAACAAAACCAAGCCGATATATGGTGGTATCTCGTGCAGGATATAACTTGCAATACCGGACGAAATTTCTTTTAAAGTAAATGATTTCCCGTGGTCTTGCATTCTTTTAATCATTATGTTTCTCAATCATCATTTGGGTCAGCTTATGAAATGCATTTTCCACCATCAGGTTGAGTTTGGCACTTGTCAACATCACTGTCCAACCTTTTTCTTGAAGTTTTAGAATAACTTCCGGTGCGATTTCCCAGTTCTCTGTCAGGTCGCTTTTGTTGATGAGAAGAATGAAAGGTGCGTTGTTGGTAACAGTTGCGGCCATCTGTTGCAGCTCAATAGCTGCTTCAATAGTCTCTTTACGCGTTCCATCGGCCACTAGAAAATATCCCAACGAGCCGATAAGGTAATTGGGTTTAATCTTCATAAATCCGTCTTCACCATATAAGTCCCAGAGCATAAGCATTATATCCTTTCCGCCGACAGAAAGTTCTTTCTGGTCAATCTTAACACCAATGGTAGTATGGTATTTTTCAGAGAAAATACTGTGCACAAATTGCTGGACAAGACTGGTCTTGCCAACAGCAAAAGCACCCAACATCACAATCTTCTTTTTTATCATTCCTACTGTGGTTTGGTGTCGAAAACGGAAAAATGTACCGAACGCAAAGATACATTTCTATCGAGGTCTTCGGCAAATAAAACCTTCGATTTTAAAAGTTCTTCTTTCACTCCTGCCTCAATGAGCAGCTTAATAAATTCGCCTGCACGCTCGGCAGCCACTTTCTCATTGGCCGTGTTGTGGCGATTGGTGAACGACCCCACGTGAATGGCTAATGTTTTTCCGTAAATGCGATTGTATGCCTCAAGGTTGAT
>JBDHYV010000009.1:0-21575 GCA_039811545.1 Bacteroidales bacterium
CGATTTGTATCATCGGGCAAAGCCGCCGGTGATGGCTCTGCATTCATTCCCGTTACGTTTGAGTTCGACAATACGGGCGAGTTCATCCCGGGAGCTTTTGCCGAGGTCTTTCTTCTTTCCACTCCCCGGCAAGATGTCATCACAGTGCCTGTTTCGGCCATGACTGAAGAGCAAGGTTTATTCTTTGTTTATCTGCAAATAGAAGCTGAGGAATTTAAAAAACAGGAAGTCCGCCCCGGACAAAGCGACGGCACTCGCGTTGAGGTGCTCTCGGGCATCAAATCGGGCGACAAAGTGGTTACACATGGAGTGGTTCAGGTAAAATTAGCTGCCACATCCTCAGTCATCCCCGAAGGACATACTCACTAATCAAAAACGAGAATACACAATGCTTAACAAAATCATTTCTTTCTCGTTGAACAACCGCGTGGTGATTCTGGTTGCCGCCGTACTGCTAATGTTGGCCGGAACCTATACGGCCATACGGATGGAAGTAGATGTTTTTCCCGACCTCAACGCCCCAACCGTTGTGGTGATGACAGAAGCCACGGGGATGGCTCCCGAAGAGGTAGAACGTTTGGTCACTTTTCCGGTTGAAACGGCCCTCAATGGAGCCACCGGTGTTCGGCGCGTCCGTTCTTCATCCACCACCGGATTCTCGATTGTTTGGATTGAATTCGACTGGGGTACCGATATTTACCGCGCAAGGCAAATTGTATCGGAAAAGCTTGTCGCCGTAAAAGAATCGCTCCCTTCCAACGTAGGAACGCCAAGCCTTGGGCCTCAATCGTCCATATTGGGCGAACTGATGATCATCGGGCTTACTTCGGACACTACCTCGCTGCAGGAGTTACGAACCATAGCCGACTGGACGATACGCCCCCGACTGTTAGCCACCGGCGGTGTGGCACAGGTTGCTGTACTGGGAGGCGATATCCGTGAATATCAGATTCTGCTCAAGCCCGAAAAGATGAAGCACTACAATATTTCATTAGACGAAGTGCTGACAGCGGTGAACGGCATGAATCTCAATGCTGCCGGAGGAGTACTTTATGAATACGGCAACGAATACATCATCCGTGGACTGCTCTCGACCAATGATGTGATTCTGCTGGGAAAGGCCGTTGTGAGAAAAACCGATAACACTCCCGTGTTACTGGAAAACATCGCTGAAGTGAAGGTAGGTGCTAAAACACCCAAGCTAGGAATGGCTTCCGAACGTGGCAAACCTGCCGTGCTGATTACCGTCACCAAACAATCGGCCACCAGCACCCTTGGGCTGACGGCAAAGTTAGACCATGCCATTGAAGAATTGCAGCAGATGATGCCCGCTGATGTGAAACTGTCGTCCGACATTTTCCGGCAGGCACGTTTCATCGAAAGCTCCATTGGTAATGTGCAGAAATCGTTGGTCGAAGGAGGCATTTTTGTCGTCATTGTGCTGGTCATTTTCCTGATGAACGCCCGGACAACGATAATCTCGTTGGTTGCCATTCCAATCTCACTGGTATCTTCGATCCTTGCATTAAAGCTGATGGAGCTCACCATCAATACGATGAGTCTTGGCGGGATGGCCATTGCGATTGGTTCGTTAGTTGACGATGCTATTGTTGACGTGGAGAATGTTTTCAAACATCTACGCGAAAACCGACTCAAACCCGCCGAAGAACGTCAGAGCACGCTCCAAGTGGTTTTTCATGCCTCCAAAGAGGTCCGTATGCCCATCCTGAACTCAACTTTGATTATCGTTGTGAGTTTTGTGCCCTTGTTTTTCCTTTCGGGAATGGAAGGTCGGATGCTGGCACCATTGGGGATCGCGTTTATAGTGGCGCTTTTTGCGTCAACAGTGGTAGCCCTCACCCTCACACCGGTGATGTGCAGCTATCTTTTGGGCGGAGAACGAAAAAACGGGAATAATGAGCGTGAGCCCTGGGTGGTTCGCTCCCTAAAAACCGTTTATGAAAAATCCCTCGTCTGGGCACTTCACCACAAAAAGTGGATGTTAGGCGGCACTTTACTCGCTTTTTTAATCTCCATTTTCTTTTTCTTCATGCTCGGGCGCAGCTTTTTGCCCTCTTTCAACGAAGGTTCGTTCACAATCAACCTGAGCACTTTGCCGGGAATCTCATTAGAAGAATCGGACCGGATGGGTCGCAAGGCCGAAGAAATTTTACTGAGCATTCCCGAGGTTCAGACTGTTGGCCGCAAGACAGGCCGTGCCGAATTAGACGAGCATGCTCTAGGGGTCAACGTTTCGGAGATGGAAGCACCCATCGTGCTTGAAAAAAGATCAAAAGATGAGATTATGGCTGAGATACGCCAAAAGATGAAAACCCTGCCCGGCATCAATCTGGAGATCGGCCAACCCATTTCGCACCGGATTGACGCCATGCTCTCCGGGACACAGGCCAACATCGCCATCAAACTTTTCGGCACCGACCTCAACCGCATGTTTGCCATTGGCAACGACATCAAAAGCCTGATTGCCAATGTGGAAGGCATCGCCGACCTTAACGTGGAACAACAGGTGGAGCGTCCGCAACTGAATATCACTCCAAAAAGGGAGCTGCTGGCCCAATACGGCATCTCTTTGCCCGAATTTGCCGAGATCATTCGGGTATTATTGGCCGGAGAAGTCGTCTCGGAAGTGATGGAAGGCAACCGTGTTTTCGATCTCACCCTAAAGGTGGACGACCGCAGCCGCGATGGCATTGACCGCATCCGTAACCTGATTGTAGATGCCGGTGGGCAAAAAATCCCCTTGGAGAACATTGCCACCATCAGCTCCACCACCGGGCCAAACACCATCAACCGCGAAAACGTTTTCCGCAAAATTGTGATTTCGGCCAATGTGAGTGGTGGCGACCTCCGTGGAGCTGTGAACGACATCCGCGAAAAAATTAACAACAATATCAGGCTGCCGGAGGGGTACCACATCGAATATGGCGGACAGTTTGAGAGTGAACAAGCCGCCTCGCGCACCCTGCTCATCGCTTCCATCTTCTCCATCTTGGTCATCTTTCTACTTCTGTTCAACCAGTTCAGAAGTATGAGTCAATCATTGGTTATCCTGCTTAATCTGCCCCTTGCGTTGATTGGCGGCGTGTTTACCCTGTTTTTTACCAGCGGGCTCGTTAGCATCCCTGCCATCATCGGGTTCATTTCCCTTTTCGGAATCGCTACTCGTAACGGTATGCTGCTCATTTCACGTTATAACGATCTGCGCCATGAAGGATTCACTGCCGAAGAAAGTGTGCTCCACGGCTCGCTCGACCGCTTGAATCCAATCCTGATGACCGCACTTACTACTGCATTGGCTCTCATCCCTTTAGCTATTGGAGGAAGCCTTCCAGGCAACGAAATCCAAAGTCCGATGGCCAAAGTCATCTTAGGCGGATTACTCACTTCCACCTTGCTCAATGGCTTCATCATTCCTGTGGTTTATCTTCTTGTTCAAGAAAAGCAACACGCCACAGAATCAATGATTTCAGAAATCAATCCAGAATAACTTCAGAAGTATCAGACAATATGAAAATCAATATTTTAATATTACTAATCACTATTTCCGGCTTGACAGGCTTTGCGCAACAACCTTACGAAAGTGTGCTGAAGGCAGTGGAAACGAACAACACTACCCTCAAAGCATTGAGACAAACTGCCGAAGCCCAAAAGCTTGAAAATAAAACCGGAATTTTCCTGACCGGGCCCGAAGCCGAATTTGGATATTTATGGGGAAATTCTGCTGCCGGAGCCAATCGTACCGACATCAATATCACGCAATCATTTGATATACCAACAATTACCGGAATGAAAGGCCGTATGGCCGGCAAGCAAAATCAAGCAGTAGATTGGCTATATGCGAGCAACCGAAAGGAGATTCTGCTCGAAGCAAAATTATATTGCATTGATCTGGTTTACTTGAATGCGATGGCCAATGAGATGAACAAACGTCTTGAGTATGCGCGCGAGATGGAACAAGCCTTCAGTCGGCGCTTCAAAGCCGGAGAAGCTAACATATTGGAATACAACAATATGCAGCTCATTCTTGTGAGTATTCAAGGTGAGTTGGAACAGGTGGAAACCGAGCGTCAGATGGTTTCGGCACAGCTTAAGCGGCTCAACGGCGGAACAAGCATCAGCCTGAACGATACGGAGTATGGCCCTATTGAACTTCCCGGATTGTTCGAAGAATGGTATGCACGCACCGAGCAAAAAAAACCCGAGCTTGCACTTGCCCAACAAGAAGCCGTCATTCGTGAGGGGATGGTCAATCTTGAACGATGGCACAATTTCCCGATATTTTCGGCCGGATATCTCAGCGAAAAAGTTGGAAGCGAACAGTTTCAGGGAATCGTAGCCGGTATATCCATTCCGCTTTGGGAAAACAAAAACCAGCTTGCCCGCGCTAAAACTGCCGCACTTGCTGCAGATGCACATCAAAACGATATCCGGTTGCAAATGGTTGCCCAGGCTGAAAGTCAGTTTGCAAAAACTCAGCGGTTGAAAGCTATTTCCCAACGTTACAGCAACGCATTGAAATCGTTTGACAACGCGGTCTTGCTAAAAAAAGCCCTGACGGCCGGTGAGATTTCCGTTGTTACCTATTTTGTTGAAATCAGCGCTTATTACAATATCATCAACCAATCGCTCGAAGCCGAACGCGACTTTCAGAAAGCAGCAGCCGAGTTGTTTTCGGTTGACCTCTAAAACATCATCGCCGGCGCAGATTCCGGGTCTGTGCCGGCAAATGTTCATCATTTGTACGTGTTGTCATAAATCCAGACGGCTTCGCGCATCAACAAATCTTCAAGCGGAACCTCGGTCTGAAGACTACGGGTTTTGAGCTTGTTCAAATAGTTGGTATCCAACTCAATCCTTTCAATAATTTTCGAATAAGCGGGCTCAATATTCAGTTTATAAAGACCAACAAATGAATTATTAAACTCTTTCATCTGCTTGTAATGGTGTTTGACTGCACTTTTGAATTCATCTGTTTCCGGCAATGCCTCAAATTCCTTTTTGCCTGTGACGGCAAGGTATTCAGCAAATTTTGTTCCGCTCGCATGCGGCACATTAATATAAAAGGTATATGCATCCGAATATTTCATCCCTACAAAAGTTTGCGGACGGTCATCACGCCAGTTCACAGCAAAAAGCGGTGAGATTGACAAGCTGTTGAGGTTAAGCAAAGGCACATCTGTGCCGATATAGGATTGAAAATGGATGGTGTTCCATCGGTCAATATAGTTTCTGAAGACTGTCACACTATTTGCCGGAATCTGACTCTCGGCCGCCTTGATCTCCGTAATCATCGCATCCAGATCTTTTCGATGCTTTACATGAACCGGATAGTTGACGCTGCCAAAAACAACCACGGCGATGACAATTAAAATATTCACAATCTTATGAGTAGGCCACAAGCTCAACCATAAAACAAAAAGGTAAACCGCCATGATCAGAATTCTTGGCAAGATATTGCCTGAACCATTCAGGTTATTTGGCATCAAAATGAAAAAAGCGAAGAAAAATATGGTGATCAAACTCCAGACAAACTTCTCCGATTTCACGATGACATTCAGATTGGTTTTTTCTTTGGCGAAGAAAATGCGGTAAACAATCCATCCCAGACTCAACGCAAAGAGGATTAGTAAAGTCCAGAAGAGAAATTTTGTCATGGGCAATTCTTCCTCTTCGATAAATCCCATCAACATCCTAAAGTCAAAAAGGTATTCCCACCGGTTGAATGGATTCCCTTCATTGGCAACCGGCTGCTGCAAAATCAGTCGAAGATACGGAATTGCAAGTAAAACGGATGGCAAAACAGGAAGGGCTATATTCCGGAATATCTTCCACACATCCTTAAATTTTGGTCTTGCCGTTGTTTCATAAAACGCAAAGGTCATTTTTTGCAGACTGAGCGCTGCCAGAATAAAAAGCAGGAAACCGTAAACAAAAAAATGAGCGTAATAAGTCAGCATGACGAGTAACAGGAGTTTAAACTGGTTTTTCCAGTTCATCGCGTGGAAATTGCGCAAATAAAATCCCACTGCAAAAAACAAAAAGCCAAAAGCAATGCTATAGTTGTAAAAGCCCAGATGAAACAACGAGGTATAAGTTATCGGGAAAATGAAAAAATATGCCCAGCCGGGCTTTTTGGTGATAGAAAGCACCAGGTAGCGGAAGCCGGCAGCAATCAGGATCACATAAAAGACAAGGAGCATCTTTTCCGACAACCAGGCCGGCATCAGAAAACGTTCGGCAGCCAAAAAATAATGACTAAAAACATTGGCTGTGTAAATCGGCGAGAGCTCGAAAAAACTCTTAAAAACAGGATTCCCTTTCCACAATTCCAGCATGATATTGGCTATCTGGAGATGTTTAGGAGCATCGAGCGAACCAATGAAATGCGTAAAAAATAATGGGATTAAATTACCTGCCAAAAGACTGAAAAACAGGACTCTTTCAAACTTACGACTCATTCTTCGTTAACAATATTTCTAAGGATGGATGACATAGTGAAAACAGGAAAAATGTGCACACTTTTAACACACAAGACCCGTTGTTATCAATCGGCCAAAATTAGTCTATTTTTTAGGATGATTCCATTTTTGGCACATTACTCAGCCAAAATTACAAAACAACGATTGTTTACTGGCTTTCAATCCGTACCTTTGCCGTTTTTAAATTATCCTGCGATGAACGAAATTCTTTTGAGCATCATTATTCCGGCCTACAACGAAGAACGCACCATTGAGCAAGTACTAACGAATGTCTTCAACAGCTTGGACAACAATAAGATATCGGCAGAGGTTGTCGTAGTTGACGATGCTTCAAAGGACAATACGCGTGCACGTGTTGAGGCATTCGCGCAAGTTGACACACGTTTTCCGCTTCATCTCATTTCATCCACACCCAACCGTGGAAAGGGTTTTGTGATTCGGCAAGGCATTATGGCAGCCACGGGACAATACGTTTTGGTTCAGGATGCCGACCACGAGTACGACCCGCGCGAATATCCCCGTTTGCTCGGTCCGGTACGCGATGGTATGGCGGATGTAGTTTACGGTTCACGCTTCATTGGCGGCCGACCCCACCGCATATTGTTTTTCTGGCACTCCATTGGCAACAAATTGCTCACCTCGCTTTCCAATGCTTTTACCAACCTCAACCTCACCGATATGGAGTCGGGATACAAGCTGTTCAAACGCGAGATTATCCAGTCTATCTATCTGAAAGAGAATAGGTTTGGTTTTGAGCCGGAGGTTACAGCCAAAATTGCACGTGTGAAAAACATCCGCATCTATGAGGTTGGGATCTCGTATTATGGCCGAACCTACGCCGAAGGCAAAAAAATTAACTGGAAAGACGGCTTCCGCGCCATTTGGTGCATTTTCAAATTCAATGTGATAGACAAAAAGACGTTTAAATAAATCGTTGTTTCACTCCATTAGGGTTATTTCAACCAGCATCTTTGCTTTTCATTTCCAATCGGCTAACAGGCATCTGGTTTCCGATTGAAATTTTACGGAAGACATTTCTCTAAAGTATATAGCCTAATCACAATATGCTGAATATATAAAATCAGGTGTATTAGAACGTTACATAATCTTCGGGGTTCACGGGCGACGAGTTAAGCCATAGCTCAAAATGGAGGTGAGGACCGCTAGATAGCTCACCTGTTTCGCCGATGATGGCCACCGGTTCGCCGGCACGCACAAAATCGCCTTCTTTCTTCAGCAGCACCGAGTTGTGTTTGTAGGCTGAAACAAAGCCGCCATTATGCTGAATTCCAATAACATACCCCATATCAATTGTCCAATTGGCAAACAAAACCGTTCCTTCGAGAGTGGCCTTGATAGCTTCGTTGCTTTTTGCCACCACATCCACACCATAATGTCGTTGAGTCGGATTGAATTTATTGGTGATGATGCCTTTAACAGGTGTAAAGAAGTTGGACACTGTGGTAGCCCTTTGGTAGGCTTCGGGAATTACTGCCGGCTCGGTTTGAAGAGAATATTTATCAGCATTTTCAAATTCGCTTCGCAATCGCATCTCCTCGGTTGAATGGCGCAACGAGATGGTATCATAAACGCCGGCGCGTTGCATCTCCTTCCGTGCCAGCGAAGTGCTGTCGTCCGGAAAATCGCCTTCGCTAATAATTTGACGCAAGTTGTTCAAGTACAAATCTTTCTGCCGCATAGCCGCTCCGATGGAATCGGCAGTTTGCTTCAAAACATATACATCGCGTTTCAAATTGAGATCAGTATAACCAGGAATGTATTCGCGTAAAGGAGTAAAAGCAATGATATAGCTGGTTACGATAATCAAAAAAACGCTCAGACTGGTCACTAACACAAACACATTCATCCGGCTAAGCCTGAAACTGAGCTTTTCCTCAAAGGTCTCGTCATGAAAAATCACAAGGCGGTATTTATGGCGCAACTTGTGGTACCACTTTTCTTCTTTTGGTTTCATTTAAGGGCAGTTTGGTCAACCGTTGCGACAAAAGTACGAAATCAGCCAATATGCAAGCAGTGGTTTTTTTTTGCTAAAAAGCCAAATTAGCATCTCTTAACAGTTGGGCGGTTGCAATTATTTTTTTTGATTACCATGATCGCTTTATTTTTTGGCCGTCAGATTTAGGTTTTTTTGCAAAACGCGTATATCTTCGTTGCGTGCATTGGTCTTCGACCAGAAAGCCTTCATTTTTTTCGGGCAGAATGATTACTTTTGCAGGCTGGGCCTTTAAAAGCAAAACACACAAAATATTTCGCCCGAAAGGGAGTTAATGATCAAAACGAATGAGCGTGCCTTTGCAAACGAAAACCACCTTGCGGTCTGCCGCCCTGATTCTTCTTCTGGCGTTGGCTTCGGGCTGTTCGACAAAAAAGAATACCTGGAGCCGTCGAGCCTACCACAACCTTACGAGCCATTACAATGTGTACTGGAACGGCAACGAAAGCATGAAAACCGGCATATCCGACCTGCGGAAAGCTGTGACCGACGACTATTCTATGGTAATCCGTCTGTTTAACTACGGTCAGAAAACCGATGCCGCCAAAATAAACGGTGCGATGGAGCGTGCCATCGAAAAGGGAGCCATAGGTGTTCAGAAACACTCGATGGTTTTTGGTGGGAAAGAGCAAGTCAACTGGATTGACGACAGTTATCTGATGATGGGCAAAGCCCATTTCTACAAGAAAGACCTCATCAGTGCACGGCGCACCTTCGAATTTGTAGCCCAGCAATACAGCTATAATCCCATTGCTTATACTGCCCAAATGTGGCTGGCGGTCAGCTATCAGGAGCTCGGACAGTTCGAGAAAGCCGCGCCCATCTTCGAAGCCCTCGAAGCAAAATACAATAGCCGGCAAACCCCAAAAGAGGTGAACGAGATGCTCATTCCGCTGATTGCCGACTATTACCTTGTGCGCAACGACTACAACAAAGCACAGATTTACCTGAAAGACGCCCTGCCCGTGATAAAGGGCAAATATCTTCGCAATAGGGTTTTGTTTATCCTCGGCCAGATTCACCAACTCAAAGGCGAAAACAATCAGGCAATTCCCTATTTTCGTGCTGTAATCAAAAGCAGTCCGGGATTCGACATGGACTTTGAAGCCAGGATGAATATGGCCAAAACATACGACATTTCGCAAGGCGACAGCAAGCCTATCGTCAAGCTGCTGCAACGTATGCTCAAAGACAAGAAATACGAGGACAATTACGACAAAGTTTACTTTGCCCTTGCCGAGATTGCATTTCGGGAGAAGAACGAAAAATTGGGGATGGAATACTTAGCCAAATCGGTGTCGTTGAGCAAGAAAAACAAAAAGCAACAGTCTGCATCGGCATTGATGTTAGCCGATATTTATTTCGGCAAAAACGAATATATCCCTTCTCAAGCCTATTACGACACTGCCGTTTCGGCACTGCCGCGCGACTATCCCGGCTACGACAGCATCCGAACGCGAGCCTCCACCTTGAGCGAGCTTGTCGAAAACATCAATACCATCCATTTGCAGGACAGCCTGTTGCGTATGGCCAATATGGATTCTACGGATCGGTTGCGCATCATTGACGGCATCATTAAAGCCCTTGAAGATGCTGACCGCAAACGTCTGATAGAAGACCGTGATTCTGAACGCAACCTGATGCTGTCGAATCAGTTTTCTGACCGCACAGCCAACCTTGGCTCGCAGTCTGCCGAATGGTATTTTTACAACCCCAACACCCTTAGTTTCGGTTATACTGAATTTCTACGCAAATGGGGACGCCGTAAGCTCGAAGACAACTGGCGGGTCAGCGACAAGCAAAGCATCTCGTTCGAGAGTATCGAAAGCCGCTCCGTTGAAGGAGGCAAAGCCGGCTCTGCCGGTGGGGCAGACAGCACTGCCAAACTTACCGACCGGGACAGAGGTTATTATCTTCGCGACATCCCGCAAACCGATGAAGAAAAAGAAGAAGCCCTGCGACAGATTGAAGAAGGATGGAACAGCTTAGGCTATATTTATAAGGAGAAACTCAACGACTTTCCCCGCTCCCTCGAAGCCTATTCCAAACTCAACGAGCACTTCCCGAAGAGCGAATTCCGGCTGCAATCATGGTATGCGCAATACCGTATGCACAACGAATTGGGTCATAATCCTGAAGCCGAACAATTTAAATCGCTTATCCTCAGCGAGTTTCCCAACACGGACTATGCCCGTGTGATTGAAGATCCAGATTATTTTATCCGAAAGGCGCAATTAGCCGGTGAATCATCAACCCTTTACGAGCAGACCCTTGATGCGTATCACAACGAAGAGTTTTTCAGGGTGCTGCTCAACAGCAACAAAGCCCGGACACTCTATCCGGAAGATGTAGATATGCTTCCCCGCTTCGACTTTTTGAGAGCAGTAGCAAAAGGACGCATGGAAACCATTGATTCTCTTGCCGTTGCAATGGAAATTATTGTCAAAACTTATCCTACGCATCCGGTGGCAACACCTGCAGCAGCCATACTCCGTAATCTGAACAAAGACTACGGCATGGAAATTGAAGTACCTGTGCTTCCCGGCGACACATTACAGCAAAATCAGGAAGATCAGGGGATATACGAATTTGTCGAAAACACACCTCAGATGGTAATCCTCGCAGTGAATGTGGAGAAAGCCCGCATTGACCCTCTCAAAGTTAGGCTGTCAGATTTCAATGGCAGAGAATTCAAGAGCACACAGCTCATCATCAAAAGCCTGATGCTCGACAACACCCGCAACCTGATTACTATCGGAAACTTTGAGAATGCCACTGCAGCCTTAAACTACCACATTGCCCTTGTTCAATCCGACTATGTTTTTGGAGGTCAGAAGCTCGACGACTTTTTTATTGCACCCATCTCGCTTACCAACTACCCTACTTTTTACCGGTTGAAAGACACAGGACAGTATGAAAAATTCTGGAAAAAACATTATCATTAAAACACCCAATTTTTATGAAAATCATTCCCGACATTGTAAGTGACGCTGGCGCACGCAACATCATCGGCCAGGGCACGAAGATTACAGGCGACATCCATCTGAAAGGAGATTTCAGAATTGACGGCGAACTTATCGGCTCTATCAATTCTGAAGGCCGTATCGTAATTGGGGGATCGGGAGTCGTGAAAGGAAACATCACCTGCCAGAATGCGGATATCTCGGGCATATTGACAGGGAACCTCCATTCCGCCGATTTGACCCATTTCAAAGCTACTGCCGTGGTGGAAGGCGACCTAAAAACCTCACGCCTCGCCATTGAGTTGGGGGCAAAATTTACGGGGAAATGCAATATGTCCGAAAATAAGCCGAATGCCAAAGATTAAGGACGACAAGCCGACAGGCTGGAATCGCACACTCAACACCTACGCGCGCTATTCATCGCTGGCTTTCCAGATGATGGCTATCATGCTGCTTTTTGTGTTTGCAGGCTTCAAACTCGACGAATGGACCGGCTGGCAATTTCCTGTCTTCAAACTTGTACTCTCCTTAGCCGGTGTCGTTCTGGCTATCTATTACGCAATAAAAGATTTTATCCGAAAAAAATAAACCCTTCACATGGCTGATTTCCCGCATTATCTGTCGAAACAATTAGGCCTGACGGCATTGCTTGCCATATTGACTCTTTTAGTCAAACATTATTTTGGCAACGCCTGGTACACCCAAGCCTGGCCCTATATTATGACACTTTTTGTGACGGTGAACTGTGTTCTTTTTTTCCTCAACCAACGGGTATCGCAAAAAAAACTTAGTGCTTTTGCCAACTATTTCATGCTGGCCAGCACCATCAAATTGCTGCTCTATCTGGCCGTTATTGTGGTTTATCTGTATTATTGCAGAACGGAAGCCATACCTTTTCTCATCACTTTTTTTATTTATTACCTCACATTCACCTATCTCGAAGTGCGAGGAGCTGTTCACAAGAAAAAAACACCCGTTCAATAATTTCATTTCATTTATGGATAACGCACCAAAAACATTGCACGGATACGAAAAGATGGAGTTCTACGCTCCTGAGAAACTCGATGCCTTGGAAAAACATTACCGAGCCATTCTCGAGCTTATAGGAGAAGATGCAACGCGCGAAGGCTTAGAGCTTACACCCCGGCGCGTGGCTAAATCCATCCAGTTTTTAACCCAAGGCTACGACCTCGACCCACGCGAAATACTCCTCTCGGCCAAATTCAAAGAAGATTACCGCGAAATGGTCATTGTGAAAGACATTGAAGTCTTCTCGCTTTGCGAGCACCACATGATTCCTTTCATCGGCAAGGCACATGTGGGCTATATTCCCAATGGCTATATCACAGGTTTAAGCAAAATTGCCCGTGTCGTTGAAGTTTATTCGCGCCGGCTGCAGGTGCAGGAGAGGCTCACCTCCCAAATCAAAGATGCCATTCAGCAGGCTCTCAACCCCTTGGGAGTGGCCGTAGTGATTGAAGCCCGACACCTCTGCATGTCAATGAGAGGCGTACAGAAACAAAGTGCCGTCACCACCACCAGCGACTTCACCGGTGCTTTTCAGCGGATGGAAACACGAGCCGAATTTATTAGCTTGATTAACAATAAACTACATTAAATATTGCCGAAACAAACCGAGAATGGCAAACCCTGTTTTCAACATGAATTTATTGGTCTGTTGAAAACTAATTTTTCAGATATATTTAACTGATTATCTGTTTATTGAATCTTATCGAAACAATTCTGGTAAGCGCAAAATCGCAAAAAACCAAAACAGATGCAGGCAATTACCTATCTTTGTCTGCGCTTTTCAAGCGAAAATTGTCCTTACTATCATTAGAATAAGGTACAGAAAACCAACAATAAGTCAAATTATGAAAGCTTATGTATTTCCCGGCCAAGGCGCACAGTTTGTGGGTATGGGCAAAGATTTGTACGAAAAATCGGCCAAAGCCAAAGAGCTTTTCCTCAAAGCCAACACCATTCTGAAGTTCAACATTACCGAGCTGATGTTTGATGGCACGGAAGAAGACCTTCGTCAAACAAAGGTTACCCAACCGGCTATTTTCCTTCATTCTGTGATCTTAGCTACTACTTTGGGCGACGACTTCAAGCCCGACATGGTGGCTGGTCATTCGCTTGGTGAGTTTTCGGCTTTGGTAGCCAACCGCACCCTCTCATTCGAAGATGGTCTAAAATTAGTGTATAAACGCGCTACCGCCATGCAGGCTGCATGCGAAGCCATTCCTGGCACCATGGCTGCCATATTGGGTATCGAAGACAGTGAGGTAGAGAATATCTGTTCGCTGATTACCGATGAGGTGGTGGTTCCGGCTAATTACAACAGTGCCGGACAACTTGTGATCTCGGGTAGCGAGAAAGGTGTCGCCATTGCCTGTGAACGTATCTTAGCCGCCGGTGCAAAACGTACACTTCCACTCAAAGTGGGCGGTGCGTTTCACTCGCCACTCATGGAGCCGGCACGCGTCGAACTTGCCGAAACCATCCATACTACCAAATTTGTGAGAGGCATTTGCCCAATCTACCAAAACGTTACAGGTCAATCCGTTACCGATCCAGAAATCATCAAAAAGAACCTGATCGCACAGCTCACTGCACCGGTAAGATGGACTCAAACCATGAACAATATGATTGCAAATGGCTTAAAAACAGTGGTTGAAGTTGGCCCGGGAACTGTATTGCAAGGCTTGTTCAAAAAGGCAGACCGCAACCTTGATGTTTCGAGTGCTTCGATCTGATAGAAACGATTTTCGATGAACGATTATGAAAAACCGGTATCACAAACCGGTTTTTTTTATTTTTCATTCATGCTCATTCTGAGGATATTAAGCGCAGCAATGGCAGCCCTGCGGATGTTGCGATCGCGTTGATCGCCCAATTGAAAACAGATTGCTTTACTTCCGTCCGGGCCTGCTATTCCCACCCAGACTGTTCCCACCGGTTTTTCGACTGTTCCGCCATCGGGTCCGGCAACGCCAGTTGTGGACAAAGCATAATCAACATTCATCAACTGTTTGATTCCACGAGCCATTTCGATAGCCACGGCTTCACTTACGGCTCCATGCTGCCGGAGAATGTTGGCATCCACATTGAGCAATGTTGTTTTTACCAAATTGTCGTAAGCCACCACCGATCCCCGGAAATAACGCGAACTTCCCGCAACAGAAGTCAACAGGTGGGCCAGATAGCCACCAGTACAGCTTTCGGCAGTTGCCACAGTTAAGCCATTTTCGGCCAACATCTGTCCCACAACCTCTTCGGGCATTGCCTCGTCGAAGCCATAAACATATTCCGGAATAAGATGACAAAGTGCCTCCACCTGGAGAGCCAACTCCTTTTCCAGCACAGCTTTATCAGGGTGATGTGCGCCAAGGCGAAGCCTCACGATGCCGGGCTGAGGGAGGTAAGCCAACCGAAAATGAGGTGGAAGTGCCGATTCCCAGTCCTGAATGCGGTCGGCAATCATGGATTCGCCGGCACCGGTGGTCATCACAGTTTTAAAAAGGAAAAAATCGGATTGCGAAAGGGCTTTCACTTCGGGCAGAATCAAATCGCTGAACATGGGTTTCATCTCGAAAGGCACGCCCGGCATCGAAACGATCACCGCTCCATCTTTTTCGAACCACATACCCAAGGCCGTGCCATGATTGTTGCGGATGACCCGGGCATTTGCAGGCAACATTGCTTGCTCGCGATTGCGAGGAGTAACAGCCAATCCGCGTTGAGCGAAAAGTGTCTCCACAAAACCGTAAGCTTCTTTGTTGAACACCAAAGATGTTCCGAAATAACGGCAAAGTGCTGGCTTGGTGATATCGTCAGAGGTAGGCCCCAGCCCGCCGGTAAGAAACACAAACTGAACCCGCTGCAACGCATTGTCGAGGGCTTGATGCAGCTCAGCCTCGCTATCTCCAATGGTGGTTACGCGGTTAAGCTCAATGCCGTTGGCAAACAACTGCTCGCCCATCCAGGACGCATTGGTGTTCACAACCTGACCAATTAACAATTCATCGCCGATAGAGATAATCTCGGCAGTGCCGGGAATACGTTGTAGTGGAATCATCATCTAAGAAAACGCGTTCATAAAACCTTAAACGGCGGGTGAAGTAGGCGCAGAAGCCGACTTTGGCCGCTTTTCTTTACTTTTGCAAATTTATTGCATTCACCTGACAAATTCATCCATTATGGGCAACCCTTTTATTCCCGAATCGCAATTAGTGCTGAACGCCGACGGTTCGGTTTATCACTTGAAGCTTCATCCCGACCAGATAGCCGATACCATTTTACTTGTTGGCGATCCAAACCGCGTTAAAATGATTTCACAGCATTTCGATAAAGTGGAGCACCAAGTAGCCAACCGCGAGCTGATTACACACACAGGCTATTACAAAGACAAGAGAATCAGTGCTTTGTCAACCGGCATGGGAACCGACAATTTGGATATTGTGATCAATGAATTGGATGCGTTAGTCAATATAGATTTGAAGACCAGACAAGTTCGTTCGGAACATCGAAAGCTGAGGCTCATTCGGCTGGGTACTTCAGGGGCGTTGCAACCCGACATCCCGGTGGACGGAACAGTGGTAGCCGCCCGATACGCATTAGGACTCGATGGTTTACTTCATTTTTATGCGGGAAGCAAGGCTGTGATTGAACAGGATATTACCCGGGCTTTTGTGGAGTTTATGAAATGGAATCCTTTACTGCCAGGCCCTTATGTGGTGAAAGCCTCTCCATTTTTACTGGAAACGCTTGCTTTTGATGCCATACAAGGCATCACCGCAACTGCACCCGGATTTTACGGGCCACAGGGAAGGGTGTTGCGTTTAGATCTTTCTGACGAAAACATGAATTCGCGAATTGAATCATTTGAATATCAAAACGAAAGAGTAACCAACTTTGAAATGGAATCCTCAGCCCTTTACGGACTTTCGGCCATGTTGGGACACGAAGCACTCACCTTGTGCGTGATTATCGCCAATCGTGTAACCGAGAAATTTGCAAGTAATTATCACCCTTTTATGGAAAGACTAATAATCAATACTTTGGATAGAATTGCAGACGAATTTTAGTTGCAAACATCCAAACTAACTTTGCCAAAAACCGGATTGAGCCGAAAGATAAGCATCAGTTTGAAAAATGTTCTGATTCTTAAGCGAATCCTGTTAATTTTGTGCCTTTAAATCCTGATTCTAATGGTATTTAGCAGCAGTCTTTTCCTTTTATATTTTCTACCACTTTTTTTGGTATTTTACTACCTGAGTCCGCGTTTTCTAAAAAACTATGTTGCACTTTTAGCCAGTATCTTTTTTTATGCCTGGGGCGCCCCCGACTTCATTTTCATTGTGCTGGCCAGCATTGTAGCCGATTTTTACATCGTGAAGGTGATGCACCGCTCCACCGGAAGCAAAAAAAAGTGGCTTACCGGCCTGAGTGTTGCACTCAATATCGGGATGTTGCTTTATTTTAAATATGCTAATTTTTTTGTTGAAAACCTCGATGTTGTGCTGCAACAATTTGGCATTGGGCCACTTTCCTGGACGCATGTTGCGCTGCCTATTGGCATATCATTTTTCAGTTTTCAGAAGATGACTTATGCCGTTGACGTTTATCGTAAGGTTCACGAGCCTTTGCAGCGCGTGAGCGATCTGGCGCTCTACATCCTGATGTTTCCACAATTGATCGCCGGCCCTATCGTCAGGTTCAACGAGATTGCCGGACAGTTGGTTGATCGCCGATACAACGAAAATGCCGACAATCGTTTGACGGGTTTTTTCCGTTTTACACTTGGATTAGCCAAGAAAGTGTTGTTAGCCAATCCGTTGGGAGCTTTTGCCGACAGTGTATTTGCTGCTGATACCGCGAGTCTCTCAAGTCCCACACTCTGGATCGGTATTCTGGCTTATGCTTTTCAGATTTATTACGACTTTGCAGGCTATTCTGACATGGCCGTTGGTTTAGGACGAATGATCGGCTTTGATTTTGTAGAAAACTTCAACAACCCATATATTTCGCAGAACATTTCCGAGTTCTGGCGTCGCTGGCACATGTCGCTCGGTCGCTGGATGCGCGACTATCTTTACATCCCGCTGGGCGGCAACAAAGTGAGTCCGAAGCGCATGTATTTCAACCTCTGGGTGGTTTTCCTCATTTCGGGTTTCTGGCATGGAGCCGCTTGGAACTTCATCATCTGGGGCGGTTTTCATGGCCTTTTTCTGATTGCCGACCGACTTTTCCTGCTCAAGTTCTATAAAGCCATTGGCAAGTTCCCCAGTGTTCTAATTACTTTTGTGATCACCCTTGTTGGTTGGGTGTTGTTCAGGTCGGAAAATATGGTTCAGGTGTGGGACTTCACCACCGGGATGTTCAGCTTCAAAAGTGGCAACTCGCTGTTTGTCAGCCGTGAAGTGTGGATGACAATGATTGCAGCCGCTATTTTCGGATTCCTGGCCTATTTCCCGCAAGTGGAAAAATGGCAGGTGAGGATTTTAGCCAAAGAACAAAGCCTGAAAACCATGATTTGGATGACAGTGGCGGCCATCGCCTTCTTTGTTTTAAGCCTTGGTGCCATCACTTCATCCGGTTTCAATCCGTTTATTTATTTCCGATTCTAAGATGAAAGGGCTGTATATCAAGCATTTACTTTTTGGCTTCATCATGCTTCTGCTTTTGATGCCTTTGGCACAAAGCCGTTTCGATTTTCCGAAAATTAAACCCCTGAAAGGCTATTTTTTAACCCACAAAAAACCGGTGGCCACTTTTGCCAACTATTTGAATGGCAGCCTTCAGGACAGCCTGAACAGATACATCGAACAAAACATCGGATTTCGGCCCGATTTAGTGCGCCTGCACAACCAATTCCGTTACAGCCTCTTCGATACAGTTTCGGCAGCCGGCGTCATCAAAGGCAAAAATGGTTATCTTTTTGAGCTGAATTATATCAAAGCGTTTTATGGGCTTGATTTTGTAGGTTACGACACCCTTCGCAAACATATAGAGCAAACCGTGGCGGTGAATGATTGGCTTCAAAAGCAGGGCAAACATTTGATTGTGTTTCTTGCACCGGGTAAAGGAACCTATTTTTCTGATTATCTGCCAGATGGATATAAAACCGACAGCCTATTGCCCACCAACGAAAATATTTATTATGAGTCGCTGAAACAATATCATATTCCTGTCATCAGTGGCAATCGTTTGTTTGCCGCCGTGCGCGACACCTGCCGCTATGCCCTTTTTCCGCAATGTGGCATTCACTGGTCGTACTATGGTCTTGGTGTTGCATTCGACACACTTTTGGATTGTATGAATCAACTCAATGGCCGAGATTTTGTGGATTTTACCACGAAAAACATTCTCGTTACCAACAATCTTCGCTCTCCCGACCGTGATCTTTGGGAAGGATTGAATATTTTCAGCGCGCCCAATGATCAAGCCATGCCCTATCCCGTTTTCGAGTTTGTACGCAAAACACCCGACAGCATGCCCTCGGTGATTGTGGTAGCCGACAGCTATTATTGGCAATGGTTTGGCGGTGGCTATGCGAATCAGGCTTTTGGTAAACATGATTTCTGGTATTACAATATGCAAATTTTTGGCGGTGAGGGCAACAAAGAAATTCAACGACAGAATGTTGATATTCTGACACGGGTGTTGGAAGCCGATTTCATTATCCTGCTTCAGACCGATGCCAATATGTCGCGTTATAGTTTTGGATTTATTCCACAACTTTACGATGCCATTCAAAAAGCCCGTGATTTAGACAAAGCCGCAATGGACGAAATCAGACAGACGATTGTTAGCATCCGCAACAGTCCGGATTATATGGAATTAATCAAAGAAAAAGCCGAAAAACGCAAGATCACTGTGGATGAAATGCTTCGTTTAGATGCCATCTGGATATACGAAAATAAACATAACTTGCAATAATTCATTGTATTATGTTAGTGCATCGGTTTCGGTTAAAAGCATGTCCAACCATCTCGGAACGGCACGAAAAAATACTATTTTTCGGGGCGTTGCTGTTGACGATTGCGCCCTTGTTTCTGTTGCGTTATACGGCTTCACTTGACGGACCAAAACATCTGACAGCCTCCAATATCATTGGGCGGCTCTGGCTTGCCGACCCCCTTTTCACAGACTTGTTTGCTTTAAACCCGATTTACACCGGCAATACTCTGGGTATATGGATCTTAGCTATACTGAATTTGGTTCTTCCAGCCGCCATAGCCGAAAAGATTTTCTTGATCATTTATATGGTGGCTTTTTCCACAGGGTTTCGCTATCTGCTTCGCTCTTTTCATTCGGCACCCGGCTTCTTTAGCCTGCTTGCTTTTCCGTTCATCCACACATCACTTTTTCAAATGGGCTATTACAATTTCAGTTTGGCCATTGCATTACTCTTTTTCACCTTTGGATATTGGTTGCGCCACTCGGATGAGCTGAATAAAAAACAGGCATTTGCTTTAAGCATTTTGTTACTCCTGACCTATCTCACTCATATTTTTGTGTTTTTTGTGCTTCTTTTTGCAATCTCCATTGCGGCCTCCGTTGATTTGTTTGAGAATTACAAGTTGTTGAAGCGGGATTATAGCCGGTTTTTTCTCAAAAAAGTTGGGTTCACCTTTTTGGCGGTTGTCCCGTCATTGATCTTATCGGGTTTCTACTTGCGCGACATCATGCTTTTCCAGCAAAGCAGCAACCTACGAACCACCGATGCCGACAAACTTCATGATTTGATTCACTTTCGGATGCTGGTTGGATTCGACCCCAACGCTGAGTTGCCGCTTTATCACGCTCTGTTTGTTTTCATGATGGTTGCTTCAATTTTTGTTTTTGTGCATCGTATCATCCGGATAATTCGCCTTCGGGAACAGTTTTTTTATGCTTCTGACCGTTTTCTTATTCTCTTTTTCTTTCTGACGGCCTTTTATTTCTGGTCGCCCGATGGAACCGATGCGGCAGGCAGCGTTGGCGTGCGTTTTTTGGTTCTCTTGGCCATTGTTTGGGCTCTCTGGATCAGTACACAAAAATTCCCGTTTTTCATCCACCTTTTGCCTGTAGCTTTTTTATTGGTTTTCGGGATAAAAGCCCATTCAATTCGATACGGATTTCTCAAGCCTTTGGACAACGACATCTGTCAGATTGAACTTTTTGAGAAAAAAATCCCCGATGGCAACCGTGTTGTTACGATGAACTTCAGCAAAAACTGGTTGATGCAATATTTTCAGAATTACATTGGCATGGACGGACGTTTGGCAGACTTACGCGGCAATTCGGCATCGCCTTTTATGGCTTTCGACTGGAAAAACGGCCGTCCCGATGTAACACAACGGGCTGAGGAGTTACACGGATTTGCATCCGACGGACAGCCGCCGGTTGCCTCCTATGTGATTGTATTTGAATACCGTCAGTTCATTTCGGAAGACACCCAACCCAAACTTCGGGAAATATTAGCCCGCGACTATGAAATCGTCGAAATCTCTGATTCACAGCTTATTGCACTTTTCACCCTTAAAAACGCCCCATGATGAATGCTTGCCGGAAAACATGCGATGTTTCGCAAGGAGTTCTTTTGCTTGTTCTTTTCCTTCTCGGTTGGGCTGTGTTGTCGCACGTGCCAAACAATATTCTTTCGTGGGACATTTTTGGGTATTATCTCTATCTGCCCTTTACTTTCATCTACCATGATCTTGGTCTGCGCAATTTCGAGATAGTTCAAAACATTCTGGATCAATATCATAACACTCATTGGTTTTATCAGGCGTTGCCTCAGGAAGCCGGCCATTGGGTGATGAAATATCCCATGGGGATGGCTGTTCTCTATTTACCCTGGTTCTTCACAGGTCATCTTTGGGCACTCGCCTCCGGCTTTCCTGCCGACGGCTTCTCAACACCTTACCAGCTAAGTCTGCTTTATGGCAGTTTCGTTTACACCGCCACCGGATTGGTATATTTCAGAAAAAGTCTGCGCAAGTTTTTTAACCCCATCATTACCTCTATCGTACTGATTTCCATTGTTTTTGGAACTAATTTTATGGTTCTTACCGTTTTTCACGGGCAGGGGTTGATGTCGCATAATTA
>JBDHYV010000010.1:0-19751 GCA_039811545.1 Bacteroidales bacterium
AGTTTCGTTCGAGAAAAGGATGCGTTCGTCCAGGTCAACGATAACGATTCCGGCATTGGCATTTTCGGCCACCGCCCTATAGCGCGACTCGCTCTCGAAAAGGGCTTTCATGGCTTGGTTTTGAGCCGTAGTGTCAATCAGGGTAAGCTGAATAAGGTCGTTGTCGTGGATGGGCAGCCTGAAAGGATAAACTTTCGCATCCCAGATATTGCCTTCTCTGGTGCGGAAATGACAGTCGAAGGTCCGGCTGCTAGGCCTTGAAATAAGTTCTAACTTCTCAAGAATCTGCTGCCGATTGAAATATAAATCGTTCTCGTTGGGCAAAGGCAGCATTTCTTCGATCTTCAGACCGATGACCTCGCCGGGTTCTACATAGCGGAAAGCTCGCAGGGCGGCTTTGTTCAGGGTGTAGATTTGCAGACTTTTTTCCTCAATCACCAACACAGGAATGGGGGAATCATTGTAAAGGGTGCGGATATATTCCTGATTTTCAAGTAATTCAAGCTCCGACTTCTTGATGTCGGTGATGTCGCGCAGAATCAGACCTAACGATTGTCGTCCATCGAGTTCAATAGGGAACATCATACTCGAAATAAGCCGGACTACTCCATCCTTGCGTAGGATTTCCATTTCGACAGCATTTCCCAACTGATGGGAGTTGTGGTTTTGTGACAAGCTGAAAATGCGGAGTTTAATCTCATCAGCCGAGTGATACATTGCCTGACGGTTGCGGGGTAGCACCTGAAAATAAACATCCCAGACAAACTGCCCCTGAGCCTCAGCTGCACTGATTCCGGTAAACTCGGTCAGACGGTGATTCCAGAGGATCAGTTTCCCTTCGGGATCAATGATGGCCATCCCGTCGTTGCTCTGTTCGATGAAACTCCTGAAAAGCACTTCACGCTGGGTGAGGGCTTCCTGTATCAATGAATTATTTAACAGTGTTTGTTCCTGAAAAAGCCAGAGTGGCTCATCAGCAGGGAGTTGGCTCAGGTGCATCATCAGGGTGGTTACACCTGACGATGTCTGAAACGAAAGTGGTAACTCCTCACCGAGTTCGTTTTTAGTGAGTCTTTTTATGAAATCAGATAGGTCGTCAATAAGAGGAATCAAATCGCTTTCCTGCAAAGTAAACCCACCGCCCAGCATGGCACGGAAAGCAGCATTGGCATAAACGATGCGAGCTTCCGAATTCATCACGAACACTTTGTGATTCAATGAATCCATCACTTGCAGCAAAGCGGACAAATTGAGGTGTTGGTTTTGTTCCGACATCACCCGAGTGGTTATAAAATTTGACAGTAAAGTTTAAAAAACTCAGTTTTGCTGAATGTAAAATTAAATAAAATCAGTTGGTTGTGCACACAAAATCATATAAAATTTTGCGGTTCCGATTTCTGCCTTTCAAAAAAGAGTGTTTATCAGCCTTTGAGGTGATGGCCGGCTTATGAATTAGCGAGGCTTCCGGCCAATTGCAACAATTGGGTTTCAAGGATTTTGAGTTCGAGCACAACGGTAAGCAAACGCGTTTCAGCTTCCAGATAATTGCGTTGGGCTTCGCGAAACTCAATGCCCGAAAGGTCGCCAATAGTATAACGTTCGGTGGCAATACGCAGGTTTTCGCTGGCCGACAATAGGTTTTGGTTTTCCATTACTTGGAGCTGATTTTTGAACTGATAGCTTCTGAAAGCGGCGTGGAGTGCGGCCGTTAGCTCGTTCTTCAGCTCGTCGGTGCGAAGGCGACTGCTTTCGATTTGCAACTGCATATTGCGTTGCTCGCGCCGGATATTGAAGCCGTTGAACAGATTCATCGTGGCCGTAACGCCATAGCTTAAGCCCAGCGAGCGATTTTCAGCCAAAAAGCCCGACTGGCTTTGCTGATTCAGTGCGTTGTAGCCTAAGTTGAGTCCGACTTCGGGTAGCATCACCGAACGAATCTGCTGAAGGGCAAGACGGGCCAGGTCTTCATTTTTCTGACCCAAACGAAGTTGGGTATTGCGCCGGAGCATCAACGCCTCAAGGCTGTCAAGGCGTAGCCCGCCAGCAAGGCTGATGTGGTCGTCCACGGCAAAAACTGTCGAAACAGGTCGCCCGAGCAGGGTGTTCAGAGCAATAATACTCTGGTTAATCTGATCTAACAAATTCAGATAGGCTGCGCTGTCGCTGTGAAGGTCAACCAATGCCTGAAGCACTTCGAGGCGCGACCCTGAGCCAAAGCTGAGCTTATCGTTGGCGAGCTGAAGGCGCTCATTGCCTAAAGCAAGGGTCTTCCCGAGCACCTTCTGCTGATTCAGCCGCTGGACAAGGGTGTAATATTGCTGGTGAATTCGGCTGATGGTGTTTTCAACCGTGAGCAACAACTGCATATCGGCAACATCTTCTAAGCTCTGAAGCTGGTTTCGGCGAACAAACATCTTCATCCCGTCGAAAATCGTCCAGTTGAGCTGAATCCCGCCACTCAGGGTATTGCTGGTGGCGCCACTCTTGTCGTTCACTTGTCCGGTGAGAAACACCTGGCGCGAATCGGTTACGCTGTTGCTTTGTGAGGCGGTGAGTCCGAGCTTGGGAAGCATACCCGCATTGCCAATGCTGTTGTTGTTCTCGGCGATATCCACCTGTTTTCTCTCCAAACGGATGCCAAAATTACTTTCGAGCCCTGCGCGGATGGCATCGTCAATGCTCAGATGGTTCTGCGAATGGAGTATGCCCGCCGACAACAGCATCAGCAGGCCGATGAGTTTTATTTTCATGGTCATTTTTCTGTTAAGGAGGATTCCGGATTTGTTTCGGAGGTTACATTGGAGATTGCCTTTTGGTTTTCAGAGATATAACTGTAAATTCCGGGGATGACATATAAAGTAAGAATAGTGGCAAAAGTCAGCCCGCCGATGATGGCTGTTCCCATCGAGACACGGCTTTCCGAGCCTGCACCCAGGGCCAAAGCAATGGGCACCGCGCCAAGGATGGTGGAGAGGCTGGTCATCAGGATGGGTCTGAAACGCGACACGGAGGCATCGTGGATGGCCTCGGCCTTGCTCAAACCGGCAGCCTTGCGCTGATTGGCAAACTCCACGATAAGAATGCCGTTTTTCGATACCAACCCGATGAGCATGATGATGCCGATTTCGCTGAAGATGTTCAGGGTCTTGCCGAAATACCACAGGGTGAGTACGGCACCGGCCAAAGCTAAAGGCACGGTAAACATGATGATGAAAGGATCGCGGAAACTCTCAAACTGTGCAGCCAACACTAAGTAAATCAGCACTAACGCGAGCACAAAAGCAAACACAAGGCTCGAGGAGCTTTCCTGAAAGTCTTTCGAGGCACCGGCCAGCGAAGTGCTGAAGGTGTCATCGAGCATGAGCTTGGCAATACGATCCATCTCCGCAATACCATCGCCAATGGTTTTCCCTTTCACCGGACTGGCCGATACCGTGGCCGACACATAACGGTTGTAACGGTAGAGCGAAGGCGGATTGGTTTGTTCGTGCATCTCGATCAGGTTCGAGAGTTGAATCATCTGGCCGGCATTGTTTTTCACGAAGAGTGTACTCAGGTCTAAAGGTGCCGAGCGATAAGCCCGCTCAAGCTGCCCAACAACCTGATATTGTTTGCCGTTCATGATGAAATAACCGAAACGTTGTCCGCTGAGCGAGAGTTGGAGGGTTTGTGCGATATCCTGAGCCGAGACGCCCATCGAACGTGCTTTCTCGCGATTGATTTTAATCTGCAGCTCAGGCTTGTTGAACTTTAAGTTGAGGTCGGCAAATTGAAAAACAGGGCTTTTGTTCACCTCTTCCATAAAACGTGGCATCACCTCTTTCAGTTTGTTGAGGTTGCGTGCCTGCACCACATATTGTACGGGCATGCCGCCGCCACGCTGGGTGCTGATGGACATTTCCTGGGTGATGTAGCTGCGCACCTGTGTAAGTTTTGCCATACGGATGGCCAGCGCATCGGCAATGTCTTGCTGCGAACGCTTCCGCTTGCCGGGGTCAACAAGCCGAAGCCTTGCCGTGGCGGTGTTCATCCCGCCCGAAACCCCAAAACCGGGTGAGGTGATGGTGAGCAGCGAATAGGTTTCAGGAACCTCTTTCTGTATCATGTCAATAAGCTCGTGAACATAGAGATCCATATATTCAAAGGTAGTTCCTTCGGGGGCGGTGGAGATGATGGCAACTCCCGAACGGTCTTCCATCGGTGCCAGCTCCGACGACAAAGTGCGGCCAATACCAAAAATGATGGCTGCCGAAATAACAATGATGACAAACGACCACCACTTGCGTTTCAGAAATACCGCCAGACTTTTGGAATAGGCTTCGGTGAGCCAGATGAAAAACGGTTCGCTCCATTCATAGAAGGCATTGTGTTTTTCGCGTTTTTTGAGCAGACGTGTAGCGAGCATGGGTGTCAGCGTAAGTGCTACAAACGCGCTGATGATGACCGAGCCCGAAAGCACGATGCCAAATTCGCGGAACAGCCTACCGGTGAGACCCTCCAGAAAAATCACCGGTAGAAAAACTGTAGCCAGGGCTACGGTGGTGGCCACTACTGCAAAGAAAATCTCGGCCGATCCCTGAAGTCCGGCCTGCATGGGCTCCATGCCTTTTTCAATCTTGGTGTAGATGTTTTCGATTACTACAATAGCATCGTCCACCACTAAGCCGATGGCCAAAACGAGCCCAAGCAGCGTAAGCACATTCACCGAGAAGCCGGCTAAATACATGATGAAAAATGATCCCACAAGCGAGATAGGAATCACCACAACCGGAATGAGTGAGGTGCGCCAGTCGCGAAGGAAGAAAAAGATGACCAACACTACCAAAGCAAAAGCCAGATAGATGGTTTGTTCCACCTCGGTGATGGCATGGCGGATATAGTCGGTATTGTCGAAACCAATGCCCAGCTCTATATCGGCGGGCAGGTCTTTTTTGATCTTTTCGATACGGCGGTAGAACTCATCGGCAATCTCTACATGGTTCGATCCGGGCTGCGGGATGATGGCGTTGCCTACCATCGGGATACCGTCGCGGCGCAGGATACTCTGGTCGTTAAGAGGGGCCAGTTCGGCGTAACCTACATCGCTGAAACGAATGATGCCGGCAGGAGTCTCTTTCAGGATGAGGTTGTTGAAGTCTTGCGGAGTCTCAAGTCGGCTGAGTGTGCGCACAGGAAGCTCCACTGTATTGCCCTCGATTCGGCCGGAAGGCAGCTCAAGATTTTCTTTTAACAAGGCGTTGCGCACATCGAGCGGGCTGAGGTTATAGGCCGACAGGCGGGAAGGGTCAATCCACAAACGCATGGAGTATTCCTTGGCGCCCCAGATGGCAATGGAACTCACGCCGGGAATGGTTTGCAGGCTCTCCTTAAAGGTGCGCTGGGCAATCTCGGTGAGCTCAAGGAGCGAACGCTGCTCGCTGCGGATGTTTAGGAAAAGGATGGGGTTGGAGTCGGCATCGGCCTTGGCCACAATGGGCGGGTCGGTGTCGGGAGGGAGTAGCCAGAGCGCCCGCGAAACCCGGTCGCGCACATCGTTGGCAGCAGCCTCAAGGTCAATAGATAAATCAAACTCCACGATGATGGTGCTTTTGCCATCGCGACTTACTGATGTAAGGGTACGAATACCGGCAATACCATTGATAGATTCCTCAAGAGGCTCGGTAATTTGCGACTCAATGACGTCGGCATTGGCTCCCACATAATTGGTCGAAACGGTTACAATGGGCGTGTCAACACTGGGGTATTCGCGCACACCCAAGGAATATAAACCAATGAGACCGAACAGCAGAATAAGGATGGACATCACCGTAGCCAATACGGGCCGGTGAATGCTGGTTGATGCTAAACTCATGGCTGGTCAACATTCTGAAGTTCAACCTCCATACCCGAACGAAGCTGAAGCAGTCCGCTGGTGATCACCGTGTCGCCTTGAATCAGGCCGTCAGTGATCTGCACCATGCGCTCGGTGCGTATTCCGGTGGCAACCGTACGGGCTTCGGCCTTACCGTTTTTATAGAGAAATACTTTGTTTTTCCCCATCTCGGGTATCAACGATTCGGCTTTTACCTGCAACACTTCGGCAAGGTTGAGCAGCGGTAGCTCAACCCGGGCAAACGAGCCTGGCAGCACGATTCCGTCGGCATTTTGATATTGTGCGCGGGCGGTGATGCTGCGCGACTCTTTGTCAATGACCGGCTCGATGGCATAAATCCGGGCTTGATAGGTTTCTGCACTATTGTCAACTTTAAAATCAACCTGAACGCCGGGTTTTACATATTGGGCATAACGTTCGGGAATGGCAAACTCGAGCTTCACGGGATTGATTCGTGCCAATCGGACGATTTTTCCTCCGGGACTCACATAGCTTCCTTCGCTCAGGTAGCGTAGTCCGAGCAAACCATCGAAAGGTGCTTTGATCATGGTTTTGTCGAGCTGTGCCTGGAGTAGGGCAGCTTCGGCACGAAGCGCGTTCAGCTCTGTAAGCACCTGATCGTAGGTTTGCTGGCTGATGCCTTGTTTTTCAAGTAGTTGTCGCTGACGATCTTCACGCGTCTGAGCAAGCTGTAGCTGAAAACTGTTGCGTTCGGCTTGTGCCAACAGCTCGGCATTATTGATGGTGGCCAGCAGTTCGCCGGCCTTTACCGGACGACCTTCAGTAAAATAAATCTTGGTGATACGCCCCGAAGCTTCGGCAGCTATCTCTACTTCCTCGTCGGCAAGCACCGTTCCGGCTGCTACCAAAACATCGTTGAGTGGAGCCGGAACAACACGCATGGCTTTCACCGGAAGAACGGTGGTGTTGCGCCCACTTACAAAACCCGAACGGTCATTTTCGCTGCTGAGCAAGCCTTTCTTGCTGAAGATAATCAGCGCAAGCAATGCGATAGTGGCCAAAATACCCGTAATGCGGATGAGTCTCTTTTTCATTTCTTTAGCTTAATATAGATAATACAAAGTTATAGGGGGTTTTGTTCCCTAAGTCCAAAAATAGTTTTTCTGTTTTTTTTGTTTTCTAACAAAAAAGTTAAAGGTAGTCTTAGGATAGAAAAAGAAGGGAAAGTCTTAGGCTGTTGGAGGTTGCGCACTCAGGTCAACGCTGATGGTGATGAGGATGCCGGGGGAGGTGTTTCGAAAGTTGAAGATACCGCCCATCGTGCGCACCCGGCTGATGATGTTCTTCACACCCATGTGGCTGTCACCTTTGTCAATGGCTTGCTGAAGGTCGAAGCCGCAGCCGTTGTCGCGATAGGTAATTCGTAGTTTCTGATTCGATGCTTCCAACTGCACTTCTATCTCCGATGCGTTGGCGTGTTTGATGGTGTTGTTGATCAATTCGGTGACAATGCGATAAAAAATGAGTTCGAAGGTGGGGCCGATGCTGCGGTCAATGCCCATAAAACGGGTGTAGATATGCAGCAGATTGGTGGCATTGATGGTGTCGCAAAAAGTGGTTAGTGCCTGCGATAGGCCAAAGTCGGTCAGCACCTTTGGAGTGATGTTGTTGGCAATATTGCGTGCCGAGTCCACGGCTTCGTTGATGAGTCGGTTGATATGTCCGGCAAACTCGTTCTTCTCGTCCGACTCGTCAGCCATACACTCCAACTCGTTCACATATAGCTTGATGGTCGAAAGCAATGGGCCAAGCCCATCGTGAATCTCTTTGGCAAAACGTCGCCGCTCTATTTCCTCCGTTTCGATGATGGCAATACGGATTTTTTTCTCTAACTCGCGTCGTTCGGTGATGTTGCGTGCTACACATATAATATGTTGCTGATTGTCAATTTCCACTAAACGGCAATTGATTTCAACGGGCAGGCTTTTACCGGTTTTACTTCTGAGTTCGGTCTCAAAGATATGTTTCTTGTTTTTAAGGATGGTATGGATATGATCCATCACGCCTTCCACGGCGTTTCCTAATTTGATCTCTCTGAAATAATGGGTCAGCAACTCCTCGCGGCTCATGGCCAGCCATTCGCAGGCGGCTTGGTTCACCTCCACAATGCGTCCTTCGAGGGTTAGGACAAACATCTGGTCGGAACTGCTGTTGAAAAGCAATTGAAAGCGATGTTCCATCATTCGGCTTTTCTGTTCGGTGGCAGCCAGCCGACGTAAAATGGTGCGCACTTTTACCGTGCCGATAAGCATGAGCACCGATACGGCTAAACCAGCGGCATGAGGCACGAAATGGGTGTTGGCTAACGACGAAAACCCCGTCAATGCAAGCAATTGAAAAAGACTTTCGAGGGCCAGCAGAATCATGGCCGCCGCAATCAACAGCCAGGCTGTGCGGTGGCGCGACACTTTGTAATAGTTCATCACCACCACAAAAGTGGCGATGCGCAATAGCATTGAGCCGATGATAACCGGAATAGCCGTCATATCTGTTTAACGTTTGCCGCCGGCCAACTCTATGGCTTTGAGCAAAACGGGATCAATTTCCTGATAAATGGGATAAAAACCGGCATCATCCAAAATGTTGCGGCCCACATAGGCTTTGAACAGTGTTTTGATGTGGCGGCGGCTTTGCTGACTGATGCGTGTCGGCTTTGTAATCCCTTTTTCGGCTGCCGAGGCAAGCAGCTCGTTGAAGAGCCCCTCGTCCATGACAAAGTTTTGTTTGAAAGCTGCAACATCTTTGAATTTTGCAAGTTGGGAGCGATGGCTGTCGGCATAGTCGAAGGCAAATTGGAAAATCAGGCCGCTGTTGGCCAGCCGATTATAGAAATAAAGGCTGCTGTCGGTTTCGAGAGGCACAAACACATCGGGAGTGATGCCGCCACCGCCATAGACGATTTTGCCTTTTGGCGTCAAATATTTCAGGCTGTCGGGATGAGGGAGCGAGTCGGCATTTGTCATCTCGCCGCTTTCATACCGATCCCACGACTCGTGCTGGTATTTTTCAAAATCGCCATTGTAAGGTTTCTGTATCGAACGTCCGGTTGGCGTATAATAACGGGCCACGGTGAGTCTCAGCGCCGAGCCATCGCGCAGCGGCATCTGTTCTTGCACTAAGCCTTTGCCAAAAGAGCGACGCCCGACAATGGTGCCGCGGTCGTTGTCCTGAATGGCACCGGCTACAATCTCGCTGGCCGAGGCCGAACCTTCGTCAATGAGTACAATCAGCTCATCGTTTTCAAACACACTGGAACGGTTGGCAAAGGTGAACGATTTGGGTCTGTTCTTGCCCTGGGTATAAACGATGAGCTTACCGTTAGGCAGAAACTCATCGGCCAAGTCGGTGGCGGCCTTGAGGTATCCTCCCGAATTGCCCCGAAGGTCGAGGATCAGACAGTGCATCCCCTGGTCTTTCAATGAAAAAGCAGCATCGAGAAACTCGTCATAGGTGGTGGCGGCAAACTTATTCAGGCGGATATATCCTGTGTTTTTGTTGACCATATAGGCCACATCGAGGCTGTAGGTGGGAATCACATCGCGCCTGATAGTGAAGGGGAGTAGCCCGTCAACGCCGCGACGATACACCTCCACCTGCACTTTTGTACCTTTTTTACCTTTGAGCTTGCGCATGGCATCGCGGTTGTTGATTTTTACACCGGCCACCAATGAATCGTCAATGCGCACAATGCGGTCGCCGGCCATGATGCCTACTTTTTCCGAAGGCCCGCCTTTTACCGGGTTAATCACCATGATGGTGTCTTTCTCTATGCGGAAAGAAACGCCAATACCTTCAAAGCTGCCCAAGAGCGGGTCGTTCATCTCGTGAAATTCTTCGGCAGTGATATATTGACTGTGCGGGTCGAGCTTCTCGAGCATGCTGTTGATGGCATTGTTTTCGAGCTTCTGGCTGATCACCGTATCCACATAATCCCGTTCGATATATTTCAGTACGGCATCGAGCTTCCCGCCCGAACCCACAGGAAGATAGAAAATCGGATTGCCCGAACCGGCTTTTACACCTACACGGTATCCAAAATAAAGACCAGCCGAGAGGGCGACCGAAAGAAGTAAGGGTAGATAAATCTGGAATTTTTTCATGTGGCCAAGCTAACAACCAAACCCTTTTTAAGGGGGTTCGGAAAAACAACACAAAGGTAGAGTTAATTGTTCAGTGTGGTTTAGGGCTATGAACCCGCGAAAAGTTAAAAATGATGAAGCCTTGATGACGATGGCCGTTTGGAGGATAGACTAAAATGAAGTCGTTTTACGAGGAAAAAGACAAAAAAACCTGCCGTTTTGGGCGGCAGGTTTTCGGTGCAGGCTTATTTTTCTACCCGTATCTTTTCAACCTTTCCGTAGGTGTAGGTGCCTATGCGCAGGATATAAACGCCGGCTTCGGCATACGAGAGGTCGAGGGGATAGGTGTATTTTCCATTTACCTTGGCCACCCGATTTTCAATGAGTTTTTGTCCAAGGGTGTTGTGAAGGTTGAGCACCAAAATCTCATTCAGTTCGGGAGCATCAAGCACTACCTCAAAGCGGTTTTGACCTAAGGTTTTGATTTGAAGTTTTGACTCATTGAGTGCGCGCGTACTGAGGTTCGTGTAAATGCCGATATTCACTTTATAGTCTTCTGTTTCGCCAAATTCTAAATCACCGCAGGCATCTTCCACAGGCACATCCCACGAGGTGCGGGCCCGCAACAGATGTTCGCCAAGGGCCACGGTGTCGGGAATAGTTACCGGAACAACAGCATTGAAAGTGCCGGAGGATTGCCCGCTTCCAAGAATGATATTATTGATAACTACTTCGTTATCCTCAAAAAGAAAATTGTCATTGTAATCAATCCAAACTTTCACATATTGATCGCCATAATGGGTTTCCACTTCTAACTCATAGGTTTCCGACTGTTCGATGATGGCTACAAGATTGGTATAATCGGCATAGCCTCCCTCGCTGCATGAAGTGGCGTTGCTCAGGTTGTTGAGTCTGAAGAGTGAGAGCCCATCGCCATACGAGCAATCGGAGGTGGGCATGCAGTTGTGCTTGGTGATGACCACCGTGGTGGTGTCGTTGGCGGCATTGGCATCTTGAGGTGCGTTGGTAAAGGCTTTCAGGGTATAGTTGCCCAAGGCCGGAAAGATTACGGGCTGCTGGAAAGTGTAGCTGATTTGCTGATTCGGTTCTATGACTTGAACCACAGATTCAATCACTGTTTGCGACCCAAACCGGTAGCCTGCACTGAAATCTGAAATCGTGGACGAGCCAAAATTTTTGATGGTTACCGTCACAGGCTCGGGCATGTTGATTCCGGTTCCCGACTGAGGCGAGGTGATGGCCGAAACTCCCATATCGCTGGTGTTGAGGTGTGTTACCGTCTTGGTTATGCTATCGTTAGCAACTCCTTCGTCTCCTTCGAGTGCCGAGCCGGCCACGATGAGGTATGTTTTTCCGGCAATACTCAGGTCGGCTTTGGTGTCGAAAACATAATCGGCTGTGGCTCCGGGAGCCAAACTGTCGGCATAGACTTCAACAACGGCTGTTCCATCGTCAATGCGGTAAAAGAGGGGGATGTTGCGCTGCCCCGTGAGCCCGTAGTTGAACAGACGGATGGTAACGGGTTCCTGCTGGCTCAGGGCACCATCGTTGGGCGTTAGGATAGAAGTGGCGCCTACGTCGTTGTGGTTTTCGCCCGCAATCTGAAAAGCTCCTACCACGTCTTTGCGGCTGTTATTGAAATATTCGGCAATGTGCCAGAAAGTCTTATCGTTCGAGGAGTCAACGGTCAGGTGAGTATAGTCGGCCAAACGGTTCGATGGATTATTGGCCTGACTTTGGGCTATAAGTGTTTCTTCCACTGTCATCTGCCCAGGCGGATCGGATGCAAAACGACCGGTATAGTAAATGGCTATCTTTTCGTTGATGCTGACGGTAGTGTAGCCCATGCCGATATTTCCCTGTCCGTCCATGGCCATGCTGGCCGCAAAGGCGTCTTTATTGTTATTGGGCGAGATGTATGTGCCTTCCTGATAGATTTCCCAAGGCTGTCCGTCGGCCGATTGCCGCAGCTCGTACCAGCGCACACCTGCCAGTTCGCCTCCGGTTGGGTCAGTGTCCACCACAAAGTTGAAAATCGCACTGTTGTAGTCTGGGAAACGACGATACTGTGCCTGATTCATGATGGTGGCCTGAAGTACATCCTGCTGAGGCCCGGAAGGTTGCGGACGGTTAGAAAACGAACCACCATCAAAAACGGCAATAAATGGAGCTGTTTCGATAACTTGTGGCTGCGAAATGGTGCTTTGCGATGGATTGGCCCAGCTCACATTGGCTGTCCATACTTTCAAATGGTCGGCTGTGATGCCGCTCCAAGCATCGTCCTGCATATAAACGATGGAGGCATTGCCGCGTGGCGGAAGGTCGCCGTTGGTAACGTTGAAAGCCTGCGGACTGTAAAATCCTGAGGTCTTGATGCCGGTGAGCGGAAACGACACAAAACGCGCCGTTTTGCCCAGTAGAGTCGAGTCTCTTTCGATGACAAACAACTTGTTATTGGTGTTGATGTTGGCCGTTACATAATAACCATCAGACCAAATACTGAACTTGGGGTAATCGGGAAACTGGCCGGTGGTGAAGCCGGTGGTGTAAATCCACCAACCGTCGTTCACCGGGTCGGAACCTTTGCAGATGGCCATGTTGAAACCATTTGGGCTCTGGTCAAACTCGGTGATGATAAAACGGTCGGCTGCCACATCGTACAACACAATGGGGTCGCCTAAATTGTTGCCCGGAAAAAGGGTGGAGAGTGAGGCTGTCGGAGTCAACGGATTGCCCTGCTTGTCGAAAATGCGGAAACCTGTGTTCCAGCCGCCAATATAATGGTTGAGACCGACTGCTCCCGTTGGATCCGAAGGCGTAAATGAAGAGGTGTTGGCGTCAAAAACCAATTTTGGTGTACGGCCTGGTGTTAGTCGAGCCGATTTCTGATGTTCAACTAAGGGGTCTTTGTCAATCGGAAGGCCTTTACCCGGAATGGTCATGTTGGCACCTTTGCGCTTGGGATGCCCCATCCGAACCGGCTCGTTCGGATCAACACCTTTGAAAGTGCCGTCGCGCAACTGCTGCGCGATGGATGGAACACTCAATGGGGCAGGAAGATTTCCGGTGGAACTGGCTTTTACCGGTTCACCCGTCTGCCCCTGCATCAGCATCACGGAAAAAAGCAAAACTGCCGTGAGTAAAAATTGTTTCATAATGAATAGATGTATGTGTTTGTTTTTGATGAGGCTTTACAAACAAGGAATAGAACCTGCCTCATACCGTAGTTTAAACTGCAATATTAACCTTTTTAATTAGAACGAATCTAAATTACTTATTTTTCTTGAAAAAGGCAAAATGATAAAGAAGATAAAACTCAATAAATGAACAACTTACATATTGCGGCGGTATTGCCCACCAACTTCAAAAAGCAATCGTGTGATTTGGCCGATGGAAGCGTATTTTGATGTTTCCATCAGAGCCTCGAACACATTTTCGTTGTTCAGGGCAGCTTTTCGCAGCGATGCGAGCTTGTCGGCGGCTTCATCTTTCCAGCATTGATGCAGATTTTCCAGCATCTGAATTTGGTATTCTTTTTCTTCGGGGGTAGCCCGGATAACTTCGCCTGGAATTACCGTTGGCGAGCCTTTGCTGCTCAAAAAGGTGTTCACGCCCATGATGGGAAGCTTTCCGCTGTGTTTCAAAGTTTCGTAATAGAGCGACTCCTCCTGTATTTTGCCGCGCTGATACATGGTTTCCATGGCACCAAGCACGCCCCCGCGCTCGGTGAGGCGGTCAAACTCGGCCATCACGGCTTCTTCAACCAATGCGGTAAGCTCTTCGATGATGAATGAGCCTTGCATCGGATTCTGGTTTTTGGCCAAGCCCAGTTCGTGATTGATGATCATCTGGATGGCGATTGCCCTGCGAACGCTTTCTTCCGTCGGGGTGGTGATAGCTTCGTCGTAGGCATTGGTGTGCAGCGAGTTGCAGTTGTCGTAGATAGCATAAAGCGCTTGCAGAGTGGTGCGGATATCGTTAAAATCAATCTCTTGTGCGTGCAACGAGCGGCCGGAAGTCTGGATATGGTATTTGAGCTTCTGTGAGCGTTCGTTGGCGTTGTATTTGAGCTTCATGGCTTTAGCCCATATCAGACGGGCTACACGGCCAATGACCGAAAATTCGGGATCAATGCCGTTGGAGAAAAAGAAACTTAGGTTGGGGGCAAAGTCGTCAATGTGCATCCCTCGCGAGAGATAATACTCCACATAGGTGAAGCCGTTGGCCAGCGTAAAAGCAAGCTGGCTGATGGGATTGGCACCGGCTTCGGCAATATGATAGCCCGAAATTGAGACCGAATAGAAATTGCGAATCTGATGGCGGATAAAATATTCCTGAACATCGCCCATGAGTTTGAGGGCAAAGTCGGTTGAAAAAATACAGGTGTTTTGTGCCTGATCTTCTTTCAGGATGTCGGCCTGTACGGTACCGCGCACTTTTTGCAGGGTTTCGGCTTTGATGCGGCCATACACCTCGGTCGGAAGTACCATGTCGCCCGTAACGCCAAGGAGCATCAGTCCCAGCCCGTTGTTTCCTTCGGGCAGCGAACCTTGATAGCCCGGACGTGCAAGACCTTTCTGGCGATAGATCTCCTCAATGATGGCGTTGGTTTCCTTTTCGAGACCGTTTTTGCGGATAAAAAGTTCACATTGCTGGTCAATGGCGGCATTCATAAAATAGCCCACCATGGTTGGAGCAGGCCCGTTAATGGTCATGCTGACACTGGTTTTGTTGTCGGCGAGGTTGAATCCCGAATAGAGTTTCTTGGCATCGTCGAGGCAGGCAACAGATACGCCGGCATTGCCTATCTTGCCATAGATGTCGGGTCGTCGGTGTGGGTCTTCGCCATAGAGGGTCACCGAGTCGAAGGCGGTTGAAAGCCGTTTGGCGGCCAAGCCGCGCGATACATAATGGAAGCGGCGATTGGTACGCTCGGGGCCTCCTTCACCGGCAAACATACGGGTCGGGTCTTCTTCTTCACGTTTGAAGTCGAACACACCGGCCGCGAAAGGAAACTCGCCCGGCACATTCTCGAGCAACGACCATCTGACAATCTCGCCCCAGGCACGGAAAGGCGGCAATGCTACTTTTGGAATCTGAAGACGCGAAAGGCTCTCGGTATGGGTGGCCACCCTGATCTCTTTGTCTCTTACCTGATAGATATACCATGGGTCGCGATAGCGTTTTCTCTTCTCCTCCCAGCCTTCAATGAGGTCGGCCACCTGCGGATCGAGGCGACGTTCTTCGCGCCGGATGAGCTCATCAAGCGTTTGAGTGTCGGTCTGATCCGATTCCTCAAAAAGGAGCTGACGGCTCTGACTCAGGCTTTGCAGACGCTGAGCTGCACGGCTCTGCTTCTGCGCCCAGCCGTTGTAGGAACGGACAGTTTCGGAAATCTCGCTCAGATAACGCACCCGTTGTGAAGGGATGATATAGAGCTTTTCCGGTATCTCATCCGATAGTTCTGTATGAGGGGTGAAAGCTGCGCCGACCTTTTCGTTGAGTGTTTGCAGAATTGCCAGATACAGGGCGTTGACGCCGGGGTCGTTGAACTGCGAAGCAACTGTGCCAAACACAGGCATAGAAGCAGGGTCATCGGCAAAGCGGCCGTGGTTGCGCTGGTATTGCTTCTTCACATCCCTCAACGCATCGGCAGCACCGCGTTTGTCGAACTTGTTCAGGGCGATGAGGTCGGCAAAGTCGAGCATGTCAATCTTCTCAAGCTGGGTGGCTGCCCCATATTCGGGAGTCATCACATACAGCGCGACATCGCTGTGGTCAATGATCTCGGTGTCGCTTTGGCCGATGCCGGAAGTTTCGAGCAGGATAAGGTCGAAGCCGGCGGCCTGCAGGATGGTTTCGGCATCACGGACGTATTTCGACATGGCTAAGTTGGACTGCCGTGTGGCCAGCGAGCGCATATACACATGGGGATGGTCAATGGCGTTCATGCGGATGCGGTCGCCCAGCAGTGCGCCCCCGCTTCGACGTTTGGAGGGGTCAACCGAGATGATGCCCAGCATTTTATCGGGCTGGTCGTGTAGGAAACGCCGCACAATCTCGTCCACCAGACTCGACTTGCCGGCTCCGCCGGTACCGGTGATGCCGAGCACCGGAGCTTTTTTTACGATTTTTTGGCGCAACTTCTCCATCAAAGGAGCCGATGTCTCGGGATAATTTTCGGCAGCCGAGATAAGTTGGCCGATCAAACGGTGGTTGCGCGGACTGAGCTTGGCAAGGTTGTCGGTGATGGATGCACCGGTGGGGAAATCGGATTTTTTCAGCAGCTCGTTGATCATGCCTTGCAAACCCATCGAGCGGCCATCATCGGGCGAAAAGATGCGGGCAATGCCGTAGGCGTGCAACTCCTCAGCTTCGGCAGGAAGGATGACACCGCCACCACCGCCAAAAATGCGGATGTGCCCACAGCCCGCCTCCTGTAAAAGTTCGTACATATACTTGAAATATTCAAGATGACCACCCTGATACGAAGTGATGGCAATGGCTTGCACATCCTCCTGAATGGCCGTGTTCACAATCTCGTGAACCGATCGGTTGTGACCGAGATGAATCACTTCGGCTCCACCTGACTGGATGATGCGCCGCATGATATTGATGGAGGCATCGTGCCCGTCGAAAAGCGATGCCGCCGTTACGATTCGCAAATGATGTAGGGGTTTGTAGATGGCTGAGGCTTGCAGTGGCATAAGAGTTCGGATAAAAAAACAAATATATGAAAGAAGCTGGATATGACGAAGAGGAGAAGCTTTTTTTTGAAAAGCCTCATGGAGTTGATGGATAAATCAGGAGAGTTTATGTCAATGTTGCACTCCTGAAATCTAAAGCTTTACAGATGTATGAAAGGTTTATGCCTTTTCCGTGAAATGCCGGATTCAGCTTATTTTAGCCGGAGTTCAACCGGCATAAAGGCCGATGCCTTTGCGATGGGGTAACGTTTGTCGTTGATGATGTCCCAGAAATGCTCCGAGCCGGGTGCCGACGATTTGTTGGTAAGCACAATCAGGGTTTTATGTTGTCCGAGGTCGCGCAGGAAGAAGGAGCGGTAGCCTTTCCACCAGCCGTAATGGTAAACGGCACTGTCGCTTTCGGCATGGGTGCGCCAGCCGAAGCCATAGTTGTCTTTTCGGATTTTCTTGACCGGACTTCCAGGCGAGTAGGCCTCGCGCAGGGTTTCTTTTTTGAGCAGGATTTCGTGGTTCAGGGCGATGTCGAAATGATAAAGGTCAAGCACGGTTGAAAACATGCCTTTGTCGCCCATCACGCCGTTGAGCCGGTCGTTGGGAACCCTCACCAAGCGTCGCCCGCGTTGGTCGTAGCCCGGAACGCCAACCTGACGGTAGCCACTTACCACACTATCGGCAGGTAGATGATAGATAAACGACCTGTTCATGCCGGCCGGTTTGAAAATATTTTCGTCCATGAAGCGGTAAAACGGCACTTTGCTCACTTTTTCGACCACCGAAGCCAGTAAGGCATAATTGGTGTTGCAGTAGTGGAATCCGTTGTCGGGCTGAAAATACACTTCCGGCTTGTTTTGCACGAACATCCGAATCATGTCGTCGTTGGTCATTGGCCGGCTCTGGTCGGGCCAATAGGTATCGGCCAAATATTCGTAGCGTGGCAAGCCCGAGCGATGCGTCATCAGATGACGCAGGGTGATGCCTTGATAAGGCCATTCGGGGATAAACTTGCGCAAATCGTCGTCAATGGCAAGCTGCCCCCTCTCCTTTAGAATGAGGATGGCGGTGGCGGTAAACATCTTGGATACCGATGCCAGTTCAAACTGTCCGTCGGGGGTAATGGGTTCATGCCGCTTGACGGGGTTGGCATAGCCGAAAGCTTTTTGGTAAACCACCCGGTCGTTTTCGGCGTAAAGCACTGTTCCGTTGAAGCCGGTGGCTTGCTGCAAGCGGTTAAACACGCTGTCAATCGCATTTACCTTACGGCTGAGGTTTTTTTCGGGAACTAACTTATATATCTTCGAGGCGGGCATCACCTTGAGGCGTGCAATCTCATCGAAAATGTCGGGCCGGCCGCGGTCGTCGCCACAGTTATAAGCCCAAAAAAGAATGAACAAAACAAGGGAATATCTGGCAATCCTTCGCATCTTTCGTCTTAAAGTCGGCAAAAATAGGGGTTTTAACCAAAATGAAAACCCAAAGATTGAGGTAAAATCAAAAAACCGGCCTTGGCGGCCTGATCAAAATGCTGGCATTAAATAGTAAAGATATTGATTTTTAATCAGGATGGCTTGGCCAATAAAACCAAAAAAAATCCCCCGCAGTGCGAAGTTTCCCTGTGGGGGATTTTCCTTTGGTTCTGGGTTTCTAATGCCGTGGCAAAGCAAAAGCTGGTGAAAAATAAAATACAGCTCTCCTGTTTTCAGCGTTGCAGCACCCTAAAAAATTTTGTTCACTAAATCCATCAATTCCTGTTGTTTCTCGTCCATTTTCAACAGTATTTTCTTTGTATTCCCGCTTTGTGGTAGCGTGTATTCCATCTGATACATATTGTGAGTAAGTTCGGCAGCTTGTTTAAGCGAGAGAGAACTCTTGTTTTCATACAATGCCCTTTCAAGTTCCTTGTAAACGCAATAAGCTGTAAATGCAATACATATATGAGCTTCGATACGCTGCTGCTTTCGATGGAAAATAGGAGGTATTCGTAAGTCGGTTTTTGACATACGAAACGCTTTTTCTATATGCCAAAGCTCCTTATAATTATCCAATACATTTTGATTGTCCAATTGGGTATTAGTCAAATAACCTTTCAACCCATCCCAAGAGCCATCCTTTTCGTATTTTTCTCTATCGATACTGAGCTTTACCTCGCCTTCCATTTTCAAATACTTATTGTAACCCCGGTTGTTGATATTGGCTTTGGTTAGTTTACCCGAGGCAACTTTCTTTTCTAACCTTTTAATTCCCCGCTCACGATTATAGCGGTCTTTAGCGGCACGTTTGTCCGAGTATTGTACAATCAGTCGTCTGTTTTGTCCCTTATCCACTACCAGTACCTGTCCGTTTGCATAAGGCTGTGATGTAATAGCTTGTTTTATGTTTTCAGGCTCATTCTTCAATCTTGCTCCCAAAATATACTCATATCTCTTTTTCTCCAATGCTTCAATATTTGATTTGGATAGAAGTCCACTATCGGCAATTACCACGGGTTTATCCAAATTGAACTTCGCTGCTGTCTTTTCGATAAAAGGTATCAGCGTATGTCCTTCGTAGGTGTTTCCTTCGTAAATATCATAACCTATTAAATAACCACCTGCTGCCACGAGCAGACCGATATATATCTGGGGATTACTGTGTTTTCCATCTTTGCTGAACCCGATCTTGCGTAGGTTGTCTTCGTCAGATGCTTCAAAATAAAGCGTGGTCATATCGTAGAATACGATGCCGATATTGCCTTTCGAAACTCGCAGCGTGTGGCGGTAAGCAATCTGCTCTACCTGTTGTTTGAGTTTGCTGTTGAGTTTGTCCAAGAAACGATAAACAGCATCAATGTCCAGCGAAGCACCTTGGTATCGATAAAGATATTCAACCGTTTTGAGTTTGCTCAGTGGAAACGCCAAACGAGCTATGACCAAATGACGAAACATTTCTTCGCCGACTGTAGCGAAACCGATATAATCATAAATTTTACCAAATATTAGTTCCGGACCCACCGTGCGGATACTGCTATTTGAAAGTTGTGAAAAGGCTTGTTCTATCTGTTCATCCTGTTCTGAA
>JBDHYV010000011.1:0-19408 GCA_039811545.1 Bacteroidales bacterium
AAGTAACGAAAAAGAGTTGAAAACCATGAAGCCTTACATCCGATTTGCACAGAACACCGACATCCCAATTCTGACACGATTCCAACAACAAATGGCCTATGAGACCGAATTGCTCGAGCTCGATGAGCCAACCTTATCTGCCGGCATCCGTCGGGTTTTTGATGAGCCTTCGAAAGGGAAATATTACACCGCAATCATCAATGATGAGATTGTAGGTTCGATGATGACAACCTACGAATGGAGCGACTGGCGCAATAAAACCGTTTGGTGGATCCAATCCGTGTATGTGAGGCCCGAGTTTAGAAAAATGGGAATATTCAGGGCATTGTTTGATTACGTGCATGCGCTTGCCCTGAACGATCCAGAGGTGGGCGGCTTGCGGCTCTATGTGGACAAAACCAATACCAACGCACAAGCCACTTACCAAAAGATGGGAATGAATGGCGAACATTATCAAGTGTTTGAGCTAATGAAGATGTTCTAATCGGTCAACTCTACCGACCAATCCATCTGCATCTCAAAAGGTGACAGACTAGTAAAAAACAAACGCCTTCATCGAAATAGAACTTTCCTTTGGCCTATAACAATCAAATTATCAACACAAAGCAGTGAAGCAGGGTTATTTTGTACTTTTGCCAACTATTACACCCTATATGGAACTGAACGAATTAACGGCTGTTTCGCCCATTGACGGGCGCTACCGCAACAAGCTCAAAAATCTTTCGGATTTTTTTTCCGAGTTTGCCCTCATCCGCTATCGGGTGATGGTCGAAGTTGAATATTTCATTGCATTGTGCAGGCTGCCATTACCTCAACTCAAAGACTTTGATGGAGCACATTTTCAATCCTTGCGTGGCCTTTACTTCGATCTTACGATTGAAGATGCCGGCGAGATTAAGGCCATTGAACAAGTAACCAATCACGATGTGAAAGCGGTGGAGTATTTCATCAGGAACTGTTTCGACAAACTTGGGCTTGCTGCCTTTAAAGAGTTTATTCATTTTGGGCTTACTTCTCAAGACATCAACAATGTAGCGTTGCCACTTGCCTTGCGCGATGCTCATCAGAGCGAACTGCTCCCGGCCTTCATCAGTCTGAAAAATAAGCTGAAAGAACTTTCATATCAATGGAAAGATGTGCCCATGCTTGCCCGCACCCATGGTCAGCCGGCAAGCCCAACACGCTTAGGGAAGGAAATTTATGTCTTTGTTGAGCGTTTGGAAAACCAACTTCATCTTATTGAGGCCATCCCGTTCTCCGCCAAATTTGGCGGAGCAACCGGCAATCTGAACGCCCACGCCATTGCCTATCCCGAGGTAGATTGGGTTGATTTTGCCAATTGCTTCATCCACGGGCAATTAAACCTTCACCGCCAACAGGTAACCACACAGATTGAACATTACGATTTTCTGGCCGCTTATTTTGATGGCATCAAACGGTTGAATACCATCCTCACCGACCTTAGCCGCGATGTTTGGATGTATATCATGCTCGACTATTTCAAGCAGCGTATCAAAGCCGGCGAAGTGGGTTCTTCGGCCATGCCGCACAAAGTAAATCCCATTGATTTTGAAAACGCCGAGGGCAATCTGGGTCTTGCCAATGCCCTCTTTGAACACATTAGCAGCAAACTTCCGGTGAGCCGCCTTCAGCGCGACCTGACCGATTCAACCGTAACCCGCAACATTGGAGTGCCGATGGCCCACACCCTTTTGGCCATCGCTTCGTTACAACGCGGGATCGACAAACTTCTGCTCAACGAAAACCGCATTCAGGCCGACCTTGCAGCCAACTGGGCTGTGGTGGCCGAAGCCATTCAGACCATTTTGCGACGTGAACAAGTGGAAGGCGCTTATGAACTGCTCAAAAACCTCACCCGCAATCACAGCGGCATCAATGCCCAAACCTTGGCACAATTCATCAGCCAATTAGAGGTTTCACCAAAAGTGAAAGCTGAACTTGCCCGCATTACACCAGATTCCTATACCGGAATTCAATATATAAACGATTGAATATGAAAAAGTTTCTGCGTATTCTTTCGTTTATTAAACCCTACTGGGGCTATGCCTTGCTCAACGTCTTCTTCAACCTGATGACGATTGTTTTTTCGCTTTTTTCTTTTGCGCTGCTCGTTCCTTTTCTCAATTTACTTTTTGGAAAAGACGCCCTTATTACCCAACGCCCCGATTTCGCCTTTAGTTCCGATGGATTACTCGAATACTTGAATTACGAAATCAGTCAGATTATCATCAGCAGTGGCAAGCACCAGGCACTGCTTTTCATCTGCCTTGTGTTGGTCAGTGCTTTCTTCCTGCGCAACGTGGCGCGTTTTATGTCAAGCTTTTTCATGGCCAACGTCAGGGTTGGTGCCGTGAAAGACATCCGCAATGCCATATACAGAAAGTTACTCATTCTGCCCCTTTCGTTTTATAGTAAAAACAAAAAAGGCGACATCCTAGCCCGCATCACCAGTGATGTTCAGGAAGTCGAATATTCTATTATGAATTATCTGGAAATGCTTGTACGCGACCCCATTACGATTTTGGCATTTCTCATTTTCATGCTCTCGATGAGCCCGCAACTCACACTTTTTGTCTTCATCATACTTCCAGCTACGGGATATATCATTGGTCTGATCGGCCGAAGTTTGCGCAAGACCTCCAAAGCCGGGCAAACACGTATGGCCGAGATGTTATCGCATATCGAGGAGAGTATTTCGGGTTTGCGTATTATCAAGGCATTCAATGCAATAGAGTATTCTGACCGTAAGTTCAAAGAACAAAACGGCCTACTTTCCACTTTGATGACACGCATTTACCGGCGTCGTGATTTGAGCTCGCCAATGAGCGAATTCTTATCATCGGTAGTGATTATCATTGTTTTATGGTTTGGCGGACAAATGGTTTTAGAGGATAGCCCCAGCATCAGCGCTGCCGACTTCATCACGTACATCATCATTTTTTCGCAAATTATCCCGCCGGCCAAAACTTTTGCACAGGGCTACTATCATATTCAAAAAGGAATTGCTTCTGCCGAACGTATCTTTGAAATTTTAGATGCCGAGGAAATTATTGTGCAAAAACCTGACGCTATGCCCATTACTGGGTTTAACAGCCGCATCCAATACCGTGAAGTAAGCTTCAGCTACCAGCGCGATAAGGTACTCGACAACATTAATCTGACAATTGAAAAAGGGAAAATCATAGCATTAGTAGGCGAATCGGGTGGTGGGAAATCAACCTTGGTTGACCTTCTACCGCGTTTCTACGATGTTACAGAAGGCCAGATTCTCCTTGACGGAATGGATTTGCGCGATTGCCGCATTGACGATCTTCGCGGATTGATGGGAATCGTGACTCAGGAAAGCATCCTATTCAACGACACGGTTTTCAACAACATCGCTTTCGGGAGCAGTCAAGCAACGATGGAACAGGTGGTGGCTGCAGCAAAAGTGGCCAATGCACATGAATTTGTGATGCAATTGGAGAAAGGCTACCACTCCACCATTGGCGATCGCGGCCTGAACCTCTCGGGCGGACAGCGTCAGCGCCTGAGCATTGCGCGTGCCGTTCTAAAAAATCCGCCTATCCTCATCCTTGACGAAGCCACCTCCTCGCTCGATACCGAGTCGGAACGCCTTGTACAAGAAGCACTTGCAAAAGTGATGAGTTCCAGAACATCTGTTGTAATTGCCCATCGCCTCTCTACAATTCAACATGCCGATGAGATAGTAGTTATCCAGAAAGGTCATATCGTCGAACGTGGGAAACACGAGGATCTAATCGCAATTGGCGGAGTTTACAAACGACTTCACGATTTGCAGTCGTTTAGCTGAGCAAAAGAAGTCGAAGCAGAAAACGATTTTATCATGTCAGGAAAAGACCGTATTTTTGCCAGTCCGTTGGCCCCGTAGTTCAATGGATAGAATATCAGATTCCGGTTCTGCAGGTTGGGGGTTCGAGTCCCTCCGGGGTCACAAAAAAACAGTTAACTTATTGGTTAGCTGTTTTTTTATTGTTGAGAATAAAGCGATAGCTGCTCTTCGAAATGAGCTAGCCCTTTGGGTGTGGCAATGCTTCGGATGAGATTTCCAAACATCTGATTGAAAAGCACGTCGAACGAAAACGATGCTGATGGAAAATACTCCTGATTATGAATATCAATTAAACGGCTGAGGTAAAGCCGTGAGATAAGCTCGGAACTGAAATCGCTTCGATACAATCCCTGCGCAATTCCTTGATCAAGGTTGTAGCGTATTTTTTTGGAAATCAGATCTATACGTTTCTGAAACTGATCGTGGTAGAGCATCGGATATTTCTGTTTTATCTGTGGCAAAAGCGATGGAAAAATATTGTCGAACTCTTTGGCTATTTCTTGAGAAGCCTGCAGGATGTCGTCAATTGCATTTTCGTCTTTAAATTCCTTGTCAACTATCACTCGGATATTTTCCAACTCATACTCCAGCAAAAGCTCTACCAACTCATCAGCAGTTTTTGCGTGGGGTTTTAATTTGCGCAGCGGAAACTCAGGTATGTGTGCAAGCAATTCGTAAGACAAATCTATATTATTCATTTCCAGCGCTTTATGTCTTGTAAAGTCAAGTATGGGCCTTAGTTGGGCATGAATCATAGTGTGAGATGGTTGGGATGAACAAACAAATTTCTGCTTTAGATGTCATTTTTGCTTTCGGGGTTGCATGTCGAGCAATCAAGTTGACAATGGCAATCCATTCTGACACAAAAAACGAGACACAAGCCGAAATATTGCCGCCGAAATAAGCCTCTGCCACCTTTCATGGAATTATCCCACAAAAGAGCGAAAGTGGCCAAAGGAGGGTCTGTGTTTTTATTTTGTGAGAATCATCTTTCGCCGACTGAGCTGATCGGGAGTCCGCAGAAGGAGGTAATAGGCTCCAGGTGCCAAATGATGATGCACATTGTCGAAAATCATCTCATATTTTCCGGCCGCCTTTCGGCCTTCTTCGAGCAAAGCCAGTTCATGGCCATAAATATCAACAACTGTAATCTTTACGTCTGATGGTTTCTTGATACGATAGGAGAAAAAGGTGAGGTTGGTGAACGGATTTGGATAGTTTTGCTCAAGTTCGTGCAGCGTTGCATTGTTTTCGGGCAACACCACATTCATGTCCACGATAGCTGTTTGTATGGTGAGCGAGCCATTGCTTTCGCGACGTGTCCAGATTGGCCTGACCACATTGTTTGCGGCTGAGATGTTATTATAGTCGCCAAAGAAATAGCCGCTGCTGCTGGGTGTGAAAGGGTCTTCGCTCACTTTGATATTTTGAAAACTAAGCCCTCCATCATCCGAGAAGGCCATATACACATCGGTTGCATTGCTGCTATGATTTCGGCGGTCGTAAAACACACAATACAGCCTGCCGCTTGACTGGTCAATGGCCATCCAGGTAAAAAACTGATGTTTGCCCGGAGCATCGTCATTCACCCTTAATGGTTCAGACCAGGTATTTCCGCCATCGGTTGAACGAACAAACCAGACATCCGTATCGTTTGTTCCCTTCGACTGGTCGGCATAATTGATATAGATATTTCCGCGATTTGGGCCATAGCTCAGGTCGCATAGGGTGATAGGCATCCCGTTGGAGCGCGACACGCCAGGAATATCAATATCCCAACCGCCGGGCTGAGGTGTTACGGCAATATTTTGTTCGGGCCAGCTCAGTCCGGCATCGAAAGAACGAGTGAACACGATACCGGCCGGTCCTGACCAGGCTACATAGACCTCGCCGTTGGGGCCAACAGCCGGCACGGCACCTTCAACAGTATAATCGCTATCAACACAATCGCCGGCGACTTCGTTGATTTTTAGTGCCTGCGACCACGAGACTCCTCCATCGGTTGATTTGCTGAACAAGATATTGCTCTGACAATCGGGGTTTGTGCTTCCATAACTGTCAAACTGAGTCCAGGTTACATAAATTGCGTTGCTGGCCGGATCAACAACAGCCCAGGGCTTGTCCTGCGCTTTGGCACCATTGAGGCCGGCATACGAGCCATCGCTCCATGTTTTGGTTTGTTTATCGAATTTCTGGCACACAATCCGGTCAATCCAATTGCCGACCACCGGGTTCGAGAGGTGAAAAAAGTAAAAATCGCCGGCAGTGTCGGCAATGATCACCGGATCTCCCCAAACGCCATATTCCGGCGAGCTGAGTGTTCCTGACAGCCAGGTGTAGCCTCCATCTTCGGAATAATACCAGAAATTTAGATTGGATCCCGCCATAATCTGGTTTGTATTTTTTGGGTTGATGCAGATTGAAGGCTCATTCGGACCGGAAAAATTCCCAATTCTCACATTTAGAAACTGGGCCTGAAGTCCGTATGCAAGGAGCAGAAACAATATTGAGGTTAGTTTTTTCATAGTTTTTCTTCTTTAAGTTGATGTGAAACGATGGAGGCTACAGTGCAATCGCCGGTGATATTCACCACTGTGCGAAGCATGTCGAGGGGTCTGTCAACAGCAAAGATCAGTGCAATGCCTTCTGTTGGAACGCCCACAGAATTCAGCACAATCACCAGCATTATCATTCCGGCTCCGGGAACAGCAGCCGATCCTATGGAGGCAAGGGTTGCGGTAAGGATAATAGTAAGCTGCTGACTTAGGGTGAGGTCCATCCCATAAATCTGTGCCAGAAACACTGCCGCTACAGCCTGATAAAGGCTGGTACCATCCATATTGACAGTAGCTCCCAGCGGGAGTACAAAACTGCTGATTTCTTTGCGAACGCCCAGATTTTGTTCGCAACATTCCATCGTTACGGGCAAGGTGGCTGCGCTGCTACTGGTGGAAAAAGCCAAAAGCTGAGCAGGAGCAATGCCTTTGTAAAAACCAAATGAACCCTTTCGGGTGAACAGCCTGAGCAACAAAGGATAAAAGACAAAGATGACAAACACAAGTCCAATAATCACTGTTAGCGCATACATGCCAAGGGTTCCAAAAATTTGAAGCGTATCGCCGATATTGTCGCCGGCAAGCTGGGTCGTGATGGATGCAATGAGTGCAAATACACCAAAAGGTGCAGCCATCATAATAATGTCCACTATTTTCATCACAATCTCGTTCAGTGCTTCGATGAGCTGTTTTACGGGCGTTGCACGACCGGCGGGCAACATGACCATTGCCACGCCAAAAATCAGAGAAAAGAAGATGACCTGCAACATATTGGTATTGGCCGACATGGACTGGATAATATTTTCGGGGACAATATCAACAAGAAACTGCAAAGGGGCGTCCTGCATCGCTGGTTTTTCAACCATATCGGTGGCATATTTTGCCCTGAATTCGGCTGATTTCGCATCGGATAGATAATGCCCTGGCTGCAACAAATTCACCGCAATAAGGCCAAACGAAACAGCCATCACGGTTGTAAACAAATAGAAAACAATGGTTCTTAGGCCTATACGCGAAAGTCTCGAAATATCGTTGAGTCCCGAAACACCATTGATTAGCGACACAATGATTAACGGGATGGCAATGAGCTTGAGCAGGCGGATAAAAATTGTACCAAAAGGACTTATCCATTGATTCGTAAAATCACTCCAGCCAGCCAGTACAGCTATCAAGCCAAAAACAATGCCGGCGGCCAAACCCGCCAAAATGAGCCAGTGAAGCGGCAAACGCGAGATTTTCATGCACCTATTTTATAATTTATCAGCCAAAAATAACGAAAAGCCGGCTGCATGCCATTTTTTTCTGCCGGTACCCGCAATAAACCTTTCTGCTGATGAGTGAAAAAAGCACGCCATTTTGCACATCTTTCGTCATCCGACAGAACACCAGAATATTATCCAATTTTGTTAGCGATATTGAAAAAACGGCGATGATGATGCCCCACAGGATTGCAGCCAATTTTCATTCTCTTTTTCCTTTATTCGACAGTCTCATCAGAGACTGCAAGTTCTTGCTCAATCTGCGGCATCAGATGATCAATATGTGCTTCGGCTTGATGAATGCAGTTTCCGATTTCAGGGTTTTGAAGATCATCGGTTTTTTCAATTCGTGCAGCCAGTTGCGAGAGCGAGCTCAAGCTCACCGAGAAAGCCGTTCCTTTGAGTTTATGGGCAGCGGCCGATAAAGCTTCTTTGTTGTGTTGTTCGTAAAACAGTCGGATTTCGGCTTTTGAACGGATCAAGCTTTCTTTTAATACTGCCATAAACTCTCTTAGGAAAACGGGGTCGTCGCCAAGGTCTTCACGAAGCCCACTCATCGAAATACTTTCGTATTCTAATGGTTCTGTGCCTTTTACAATAGCTTTCTTCGCGGGCTCGCCTGAAAGTTGCTGCTGAGGATGCAGCCATTTTTCAAGCATAAACAAGATTGTTTCCTCCACCACCGGTTTGGCCACAAAATCATTCATTCCTGCTTCGAGGCATTTTTCCTTTTCGCCTTTCACCGTTCCGGCTGTCAGGGCGATGATAGGGATTTTTGAGTATCCCTGAAGCCCTCTGATGGCTTTTGTAGCCTCGTAACCGTTAAGCACCGGCATCTGAATATCCATCATAATGAGATGTGGTCGTCGGTTTTCGCAAAAAATGAGTGCCTGACTCCCATCGTGGGCTTCGTGAACGGTGGTATTGGGCATAAGCCGGCGGATGATGGACTTTGACAACATCATGTTCACCGGATTATCTTCCACAACAAGCAGTTCAAACTCATCAGCATAGGCTCTTATCTCGTGTCGTTTGACAGGTGTCTCAGGGGTAAAATCAAGCGATAAGCTTCTCAAAACCGCAACAAGATTATTGAGTTTCAATGGTTTAGCCATGCGCCGCACAACACCAAGCTCTTCGCAACTGTTAATAAATTCTTGGCTATCAATGGAGCTGTGCCACATAATCACCTGTGATGTTACCGGCAACAGCTTCGACTCCCTGATGATGTTCAGCGTATCCAATCCATCAACATCGGGCATGTGATAATCGAGAAAAACCACATCAAAATGGTTGTCTTTTGTCAACAGGTCTAAGGCATCCGTGCCACAACATGCCTCAACGGATTGGATTCCGAAATAGGAAAGCATCTCTTTGAGAATGGCCCGGTTGTTGTCGTTGTCGTCCACAATCAATACCCTTCGAATCTGAGCCAGTTCGTGTATATCTTCCATTTTGTCCTGTTCAAAGCGGAAAGGGGCTTCAAAGAAGAAGACGCTTCCTTTTCCGGCTTCGCTTTCAAGCATTAGCCGAGAGTTCATCATGCCCAGAAGTTTATTGGAGATACTCAGTCCAAGCCCGGTGCCACCATACCGCTTGGTTGTTGAGCTGTCTTCCTGGGTGAAAGCCTCGAAAATCAGGTGTTTTTTTTCGCTTTTGATTCCAATTCCGGTGTCGCGCACGCCGATGCGAAAGATAGCCGTTTCGGGCTCATCAGTATCTTCAACTTTTTCGATCTTCAGTTCGATCTCACCCTTTTCAGTAAACTTAACGGCATTGCTCAACAGGTTGACTAACACCTGTTTGAGCCTCACGGTATCAGTCCAAATGTAGCGTGGCAGATGTGGTGGGTAATAGAGCAAAACCTCGAGGCCTTTTTTCTGGGCTTGAAACGTTATCAGGTCAATAGCTTGGCTGGCGATATCGAGCAGGTCGGCTTTCTCAATAAATAGGTCGAGTTTACCGGCTTCAATTTTCGAGAAGTCGAGGATGTCGTTGATAATATTCAACAATATTTCGGCAGACTGGCCCACAATCTGGAGGTATTCTTTCTGTGTTTGATCCAAATCTGTTTTGAGTACCAGATCGGTAAAGCCGACAACGCCATTGAGCGGGGTTCGGATTTCGTGGCTCATATTGGCCAGGAATTCCGATTTTGCCTTGCTGGCTTCTTCAAGTTGTTTGTTTTTTTGCTCAATCTCTTCTTTTTGTGTTGCAATTTCGAGGGTTCGTTTTTCCACTTTGTGCTCGAGCATGGCCTTTTGTTTTCGCAGTCGGTGAGTCCAAAAGAAGACGGCAGAAAAAATGATGGCAAACAATAACAAGGTTCCGATGAGGTGAACCCACCATAACATATACCAGGGTGGCAACACCAGTATTTTCAGGCTTACAGTCTCTTTGTTCCAGATTCCACTGTTATTGGCTGCTTTCACCCTGAAGGTATAACTTCCTGGGGGCAGGTGAAAATAGCTTGCTTCGCGGTTTTCAGCACTTGTGTACACCCAATCCGACTGGAGGCCGTCAATCTTGAAAGCATACTGGTTTTTCGTTGGGTTGGTGAAGTTGATTCCGGTGAAACCCAAAACGAGCTCGCGGTGGTTGTGTGGCAAAATCAGCAACCTTTTTGCTGTCAAGGCCGAGTCGAGCGGGCTGTCTGGCAACGGCTGCAAAGTCTGATTGAACAACTTCAGGCCGGTGAGCAACACTTTCACAGGGTGCTCGTTTAGCCGGATGGCCGAAGGGAAGAAGAACGATAACCCACGGCTGCCGCCAAAATACATCCGTCCGCTTTTTCCCAACAAAGCAGCTTTATTGTTAAAATCGCCCTTTTGAAGCCCATCTGCTGCATCAAAAACATGAATCTGGCTCATGTCGGACGACATTTTCACCAGTGATTTATCAACGGCAATCCAATAATCGTGGTTACTGTCCTGCAACATACTCACCACCACCCCTTCGGAAAGCAGCCGATGTTGAGGTAGGAAATGTAGGCTGTTGTCGTTAGGCTGATAGTAAAAAACACCTTGCGAAGATGTGCCAATCCAGATTCGTCCGGCATGATCCTCAAAGAAGAAATTGATGTTCAGGTTGTCCAATTGGAAGGGGAAAGGGATAAGGCGTTGGGTTTTAAGGTCGAAAATATTGCCGCTCCTAAGCCATACATTCTGTTTTGAATCTTCAAAAATATTGGCTATCTGATTGTTGTTCAGTCTGAGAGTACTATCTGGGGCATCGCTGGAAAGGTAGGAAAACAGGCCGGTCTCGAGGTCTAAGATATTCACACCACCTCCCCAAGTTCCCACCCAAAGGTGGTTGTCTGAGCATTGATTCAGCGTAACCACAAAACGGTTGTTAAGGCTGCGGTTATCGTTTCCACCAGCTGCAATATGGGCGAATGTCACTGCTGTTCGTGTTGTTACCATCCTATCGAGCCCGTTGTCGGTGCCAACCCACAGTGTTCCTTTGTTATCGCGCAGCACAGCTCTCACAATATTGCTGCTTAGAGAGTTGGTCAAGCTTGGTTCGTGCTTGAAATGTTGAACAAGATTGCTACTGGGATTCCAGAGGTTGAGTCCACCGTTTGTGCCCACCCACACGCTATCGGGGCCGTCTTCAAAGATGGAATAAATCAGATTGCCACTTAGCACAACTCCTTTGGCCGAGAGATGTGTGATGGTTCTGAAGGGTTCGCGCAAGGGGTCGTAAACGCTGATTCCCAGATCAGTACCAATCCACATAATATTGTTTGAGTCGTAAAAAAGGCATTTCACGTAGTTATTCACCAAACCTTCGTCGTCTTCGAGGCTTGCGTTGTAGTTGCAATACAGGCCAGTGTGTGGGTCAAACACCGAGATTCCCATATCATGCCCCACCCACACCATTCCATTACTGTCGGTGGCCACGGCTTTAATGTAACCATTAGAAAGTCCGTTGGGTTTTTGAGGATCGGGTGTCAGCACTCGCAGCAGTTTTCCGCTTTGAGGTTCAATCTCACAGAAACCGCCATCACCGCCAACCCATATTCGTCCGTGATGATCTTCGGCAATTGATTTCACATAACTACTTGGCATACCGTCAGTTGGCAAACTGGTAATGGTTGCTATAGCGGGCTTCCGGTGATTGTCAATACGGGCAAGACCGGCATCAGTGGCTATCCAGAGTTGTTCGTGACTATCTAAAAAAATACATTTCACATAAGGCGACCGTAGGCCGGAGTTAGAAACCGAGAAGTGCCAGAAGCGATTATTAGCGGGGTCGTAGGCAAAGAGTCCGTTAGTGGTGGCAATCCAGAGTGTTCCGGATTTGTCGGCAAGCAGAAAATCAGGCTCTGCATGCAAGAAGCTGTTGGCGGTAGCGGAATCGGGCCTAATGGTTTGAAAACGGCAGCGAAGCTCATCATAATGCACAATCTTTCCACCTTTGGTACCGGCAAAAACTCCATATCCAGGCATATTACACACCGAAAGTACGTGATTTTCGGGCAAACTTCCGGTGTCGCCTTCCAGATGCCTAAACACCTCAAAACGGTATCCATCGTAACGATTCAAGCCATTTTCGGTGGCAATCCACAATAATCCGTTTTCGTCTTGTGCAAGACCCTTCACCAATGCCCGGCTCAAACCTTGTTGAGTTGTCAGCGATTGAAACCGTAAATATTCGTATTCGTTTTGCGCATAAATCGCAACAACGTGAGCTACCAGCAGCAAAAAGAAAAAGATTGCAGCAACAACCTTTGGCGGGAAGCGATGTGCCAGATTCATAATGCTTTCGACTTAGTCATTTTCTGTTCCTGATTGTCATTCAAAATTAAGCCAAAAGGAGGCTCAATGCAAAAAAAACTGGGTCAAAGGTAAAAAGTGTTGGTTCTCAAAACCCGTTGAGTTTCATCGTAACCGTGGGGATAAGCAGCAGAAATCCCAGTAAGATGAGAATCAACATATAAGGCCATATCCAACGGAACCATTTTTCGCAGGGGATTCGGGCTACTCCCAAAACAGCAATCAACACCCCCGATGTTGGGGTAATCATATTGGTGAAGCCATCGCCAAACTGAAACGCCATGACGGTAGCCTGGCGCGAAACCCCAATTAAATCGCTAAAAGGTGCCATAATAGGCATGGTGATAGCCGCCTTGGCCGAGCCCGAAGGAATGGCAATATTGATCACAGTTTGAATCATATACATCACCCCAACCGAAGCAATCTGGCCAAAGTTGCCCATTGCTTTCGACAGCCCGTAAAGGATCGAATCAATGATGCCGCCTTCTTCCAAAGTGATGATGATGCCTCCGGCCAACCCAATGATGATGGCCGCCGATAGGATGTCTTTCACTCCTTCCACGAAAAGTTTGGCAATGTCATCGGCCGATTTGTTGATGGCCAATCCGCTGGCAATGCCAAGACCCATAAACAGGGTGGCAATCTCCATCACATACCAGCCATAGCCCATCACGCCCACAATAAGATAGATAATGGTATAGGCAAGCAACACAAGAATAAAGTAATGCACCGATTTGCGCAGGCTTAAAAATCCGGAAAGGATAAAAATCAGCGTCAGTACCGGCAATACAGGCCAGGTGACGGCACTGTTGCCTAGCTTCAAGGTGGTTTGAGGATGAAGCCACGAAAAGGCCAACATGGTCATAATGAGCGCAATATAAACAATCCAAGCCATGCGGGGGGTGTAATAGGTTATTTCGGTTTCTTTTCCGCTGAACTCGTTTCGCCAATGGGCATCTTCGTGATACATGATCGAGCTTTGGGGGTTCTTTTTCACCTTGTGGGCATAACGGATGATGAAGGTAAAACCAACAATATTAATGACAACCCAACTGAAAATACGGTATTCAATGCCCGAAAAAAGCGGAATCTCGGCCAAACCCTGAGCAATACCGATGGTAAACGGATTGAGGATTGCCCCCGAAAATCCGAGATGTGCGGCCACATATACCAATCCCACACCCACAATGGAATCATATCCCATGGAGATAGCCAAAGGAATGAGGATGATAGTGAACGCAATGGTTTCTTCGCTCATGCCAAACACAGCACCAAAAAAACTAAAAAGCGTCATAATCATCACCATAATGATGTTGTCAACCCCCAGCTTTTTCACCCATCGGTTGTGTTCCAGACGTTTGGCGAGTCGAAGAAAGTCGAAAATCCCCACATCAATGGCTTTGCTGGTATTCATAATCCAGAAAGAACCACCGATCATTAAAGTAAAAATGATGATACCGCTCTGTTTGACAAAGCCTTTAAACAATGCAGAAAAAACCTGCCATGTCTGTGGGCCACTTTTGAAATGAGCGGCTTCATCGGCAGGAAGATTATCCTTATAATAAAAGGTGAGCTCTGTATGCTCTTTCCCATCCTTCACAACAGTAGTTTTCACATACTTACCGGGAGGTATCACCCAGGTGAGCATGGCAGCAAAAACAATGATAAAAAATACAATTACATAAGTGTGGGGCACTTTTCCTTTCCAGGCCATATCGTCACGAGTTTTGTACAAAAGTACACCAAGCTTGCCAACCCTTCACTCTGTGAGTGAAAATATAGTACGAAAAAATTGAAATACCTCTTCTCGGTTATCGCTGCACGGTGGAACACAAAATAAACATATCTGAACAAATCGAGCGAAAAAGTTGTTTTTTTGCATATCCGGAGAAACGGGGTTTAACCGAAAGATAAACTCACACCATCTGGTGCTTATTGAAAAAACGATTGACATACTGATATTTCGAACATCAATACTATCATGAAACTTTATCCCATTGAAACAGGCAATTTAAGGCTCGATGGTGGTGCCATGTTTGGCGTGGTACCCAAAGTGCTCTGGCAAAAAGTATATCCGGCAGATGAAAACAATCTTTGCAACTGGGCCATGCGTTGCCTGCTCATCGTTGACGGCAACCGTAGGATCCTGATTGACAATGGCGTTGGCAACAAACAGGACGAAAAATGGCTAAGCCATTATTACCTCAACGGCGATGCAACCTTAGAGAGTTCGCTGGCCGAGGCAGGCTTCAAGCCCGAAGACATCACCGACATGGTGATTACCCACATGCACTTTGACCATTGCGGAGGGAGTGTGAAATGGAACAGCAATCGCAGCGGCTTCGAGCTTGCTTTCCCCAACGCAACCTATTGGACCAGTCAACGCCAATTTGACTGGGCCACCGAACCTAACCGCCGCGAAGAAGCCTCGTTTTTGAAGGAAAACATCATACCCATCTACGAAAGCGGGAAACTTCGGCTCATCGAAACCGAAGGCGAATACATTCCCAACATCACATTCAAGCTTTTCGACGGGCACACCGAGGGACAGCTCATCCCCTATATTCGCTATAACAACCGCGTGATTGCGTATATGGCCGACTTGCTGCCTTCAACCGCCCACATTCCGATGCCCTGGATCATGGCCTACGATACCAAACCGCTCATTACACTGAAAGACAAAGAGCGTTTTTTCGATGATGCCCTAACAGGCGATTTTGTACTCTTCTTCGAGCACGACCTCTACAACGAAGCCTGTACATTGCAACACACCCCGAAAGGAGTCCGCGTGAAACAATCAGGCAAACTCGATGAATTGCTAAAATAGGCAGTCAAAAACGAATTTCAAAACGGCGATTCTTTCCGAGAGCCGTTTCTTTTATTCCACCCGACAAAAGTCCATAAGGTCAGGCACCCAAGCCAAAACTGCCGTTTTGTCATATTTAGTAAATCAATAAAAATAACGAGCTTTCTAAAACGATATATTATTGATTTACTTTGTGTTACGAACAGAAAAGATCATTTACTTCGCTTTCTCGAACCTATCTACATACAGAAACAAGGTGCAAAGTCCGACTGGCATAAGATTTGAGGAAAGGAATGAAAATCGAAAATTTTAATCATAATTAGGTATAGGAGAATAAGATAATGGGAAAAATTATTGGAATTGACCTGGGAACGACCAACTCATGTGTCTCGGTAATGGAAGGCAACGAGCCGGTGGTTATACCCAACAGCGAGGGGCGTCGCACCACCCCTTCCATCGTAGCTTTTACAGATAATGGCGAACGCAAAGTGGGCGATCCTGCCAAGCGTCAGGCCATCACCAACCCCAAACGCACCATTTATTCGATCAAACGATTCATGGGCGAAACCTTCGACCGGGTAACCATCGAAAAAGATCGCGTTCCATACAAAGTTGTTCGGGGCGACAACAACACGCCGAGAATTGAAGTTGAAGACCGCCTTTATACACCTCAGGAAATTTCGGCCATCCTTCTTCAGAAGATGAAAAAGACTGCCGAAGATTATCTTGGTCAAACCGTTACCGAAGCCGTCATCACTGTTCCGGCCTACTTTAGCGATTCGCAGCGTCAGGCCACCAAAGAAGCCGGTGAAATTGCTGGCTTCAAAGTGAAACGTATCATCAACGAGCCCACCGCAGCCGCTTTGGCTTATGGACTTGATAAGAAAAAGAATGATGTTAAAGTGGCCGTTTACGACCTCGGCGGCGGAACCTTCGACATCTCCATCTTAGAAATGGGCGATGGTGTTTTCGAGGTGAAATCAACCAACGGGAACACCCATCTGGGCGGCGACGACTTTGACCACAACATCATTGAATGGTTGGCCGATGAGTTTAAGAAAGACGAAGGCGTTGATCTTCACAGAGATCCGATGGCCTTGCAGCGCTTGAAAGAAGCCGCCGAAAAAGCCAAGATCGAACTCTCAAGCTCCACCGAAACCGAAATCAACCTGCCGTATATCATGCCGGTTGACGGTGTGCCGAAGCACCTCGTTCGTAAACTCACTCGTGCCAAATTCGAACAACTCAACGATCACCTGATCCGGGCTACCATTGAACCTTGTCGCAAAGCATTGCAAGATGCGGGCTATACTGCTGCCGACATTGACGATGTGATTCTCGTGGGCGGCTCTACCCGTATCCCGGCCATCCAGCAAATTGTGAAAGACTTCTTTGGCAAAGAACCGTCCAAAGGCGTGAACCCCGACGAAGTAGTAGCAATTGGCGCAGCCATTCAGGGAGGTGTGCTCACAGGCGAAGTAAAAGACGTACTGCTGCTCGATGTTACCCCACTCTCACTCGGTATTGAAACCCTTGGCGGCGTGATGACTAAACTCATCGAATCCAACACCACCATCCCAACAAAAAAATCGGAGGTGTTCTCGACAGCCTCCGACAACCAGCCTTCGGTCGAAATTCATGTGATCCAAGGTGAAAGACCAATGGCCAACCAAAATAAGAGTATCGGACGATTCCACCTCGATGGTATTCCACCGGCACCAAGAGGCGTTCCGCAGATTGAAGTAGCTTTCGACATTGACTCTAATGGTATCCTTCATGTTTCGGCCAAAGATAAAGCCACCGGAAAAACCCAAAGCATCCGCATCGAAGCTTCATCGGGACTGAGCGACACCGAAATACAACGGATGAAAGACGAAGCCGCCAGCAATGCCGAAACCGACAAGAAAGAACGTGAAAGAGCCGACAAGCTCAACTCAGCCGATGCCCTGATTTTCCAGACCGAGAAACAACTGAAAGACTATGGCGACAAACTGCCTGCCGACAAGAAATCGGAAATTGAAGGTGCTGTAGAGCAACTGAAAAACGCACACAAATCGCAGGATATCAACGCAATTGATGCTGCTATGAACAAGCTGAACAGCATCTGGCAATCGGCCAGCGAACAAATGTACAATAACACTCAGGCTCAAGGCGACACCCAGCAAGCTCACTATACAGGAGCCGAAACCGGCTCAAAAGGGGGCGACGACGAGGTAACCGATGTTGATTTTGAAGAAGTGGACGACAAGAAATAATTCATCCACAACGCCCATTACAAAAAAAGACGGCCCCGAAAGCCGTCTTTTTTTTACACCTGATTTCGTTGTATTTTTGTAGGCTAAACGAATCGTTATTCCAAACAAAAACTCACTTATGAAAAAAATCTACACCCTAATTTCGATGCTGATTTTGGCCTTGGCTGCTTCGCCACTGTCAGCGCAAAATCTAGTTCAGAACCCGGGCATGGAAACCTGGACCAGCGACACCAAGCCGGCCAACTGGAATATTGCAGAAAGCATAACGAAAGAAAGCGGCATAAAACACGGTGGAAGCTTCTCAGCAAAACATACTTCCGCCTCCTCGACAAAGAAAATCCAACAGGTGATTGAAGGTGTCGTTCCCGGCAAAACCTACACCGTTTCTTTTTGGTATTTTGACAACGACAACACAGCTAAAACACGAATCTGGTCATACTGGCTCAACGGCACGGCCACCCTTGCCGACCATGAAGCTGAGCTGAGACCAACCACCTACAGCGAAAACAACAGCCAATGGCAACAATACGAAAAAGAGTTAGTAGCACCTGCCGGAGCGACAGGCTTTCGTTTTGAAGTGAGGGTTTATAACCAGGATGGCAACAATGGCGGTGCTGTGTATTACGACGACTTCGTCTTTTCGAGCGAAACACAGATCAAACCCGAACCCACCAACTACCCAACAGCTTTCGCCGGCAACCCTGCCGGTACTGGCATTTCTTTGAGCTGGGTTGATGCCACAGGCTCCCAACTGCCTGATGGATATCTGATCTACGCCATAATTGGTGTTCCGAAAAACACCAACGACCTACCGGTTGACGGAATCCCGGTGGAAAATAACCTCGATGTAACCGAAGGCTACATCGCCTGGAATGTGAACTATGGCAAGCAAGCTCATCTGTTTCCCGTTTTACCGGGCGGATTGATCTACTTTTTCAATATTTATCCCTACACCAACTCGGGCAGCAACATCAATTACAAAACGGATGGCACTGCGCCTTCTGCTATGGTGCATCTGAATGAATACCAGGTTTTACTTCACGAAACCTTTGATACCGACCTTGGGGTGATGGACACCTACGATGTGGCCGGAGCACAGGAATGGACATATTACCACCTGAACAATGAGGACTATGCACGCATTTCGGGCTATTCGGGTGCTCCTGTGGCTAACGAAGACTGGCTCGTCAGCCCGGCCATCAATACCACAGCGGCCATGAGTAACATCAGTTTGAATTTCCGTTCGGCACGTAATTACGAAGGCAATGCCCTTCAACTGATGAAAAGCACAAACTACAGCGGCACAGGCAACCCCAACAACGCCAGCTGGCAGGACATCACCGATTTGGCCGATTGGTCATCGGGCACCTGGACATGGGTCAACTCGGGTAACGTACTTCTTGCCGCCACAGGAGGATCAAACTACTATTTCGCCTTCAAATACACTTCAACCACAACGGCTGCCGCCACCTGGCAAGTGGACGACCTTTTGGTATTTGCAAATGTTACTGTCGGGCAAGCCGAAAATCAAAGGTCTGAAGCCCAGGTTTATCCCAACCCAACCACAGAAAAAGTATTTGTTGAAAGCGTCAATCCGTCTGTGATGAGTCTTTTCGATCTCACAGGACGTGCTGTGATGAGCGAACAGCTTCCGGCGGGGAAACACGAAGTTGAGCTCGGCTCCTTGAAAAGAGGCATTTATTTTATCCATATTCAACAACAAGGTCACACACGAACCATTAAACTTGTTGTAAAATAAGTAAATACAGAAATTATTCTTTTATACTTCTCAACGGGTGCTTGTTAGGCACCCGTTTTTTTCTCAATCCCATGATGAATATCGAAAAAAACAGCCCTGATTCCACTTCATTTTCTATCTTT
>JBDHYV010000012.1:0-19152 GCA_039811545.1 Bacteroidales bacterium
GAAACAATCATGGGTTTATACGTAACTTTGAGCCGCTAAGCTACCCGAAGTGAAACGAAGGGTTTCGCTTGAACAGCACCTACCCAAAAGTGGCGGTTCAGTGGTTAAATCAAGCTTTGTGCATCTATCAAAATTTGTACTTGGTTGACAGTGAAGTGCTTCGAAATCGCCACCTTCGGGTAGCTGCAAAACGTTAGCGGATTTTTTATACATTTGCTGCTTTCTCGAATGAATTTTATACTATTCAAAAACGTTGACATGAAAAGATTACTTCTTTCTATTGCCTTGTTTTTCTGCATGATGTCGCTTACAACGAAAGCCGACGAAGGGATGTGGATTCCGATGCTTGTTGAAAAACTCAATTATGCCGAGATGCAGAAGCTTGGCCTGAAACTTTCGCCCGAAGAGGTGTATAGTGTGAACCACAGCAGCCTGAAAGATGCCATTGTGATTTTTGGACGTGGCTGCACCGGCGAGATCATTTCCGACCAAGGTTTGTTGCTCACCAATCACCATTGCGGCTATGGTGCCATCCAATCGGTAAGCTCAGTCGAAAGTAACTATTTGCGCGACGGCTTTTGGGCAAAGGGCAATGAAAATGAAATTCCCATTGCCGACCTCACGGTTCAGTTTCTCATCAGCATGGAAGATGTAACAAGTCAGGTGCTCGAAGGACTCACCCTTCACAGCCCGGAAGCCGAACGCAACGAAACCATCAGCAAACGTATTCGTGCCATTGTGGAAAAAGCCACTGCCGGAACACATTACAATGCCATTGTAAAAGAGTATTACGAAGGGAGCGAATATTATCTGTTAGTGTACGAAACTTTTAAAGATGTGCGGTTAGTTGGAACTCCACCCGAGGTAATCGGGAAATTTGGAGCTGATACCGACAACTGGACCTGGCCACGTCATACTGGCGATTTTTCACTTTTCAGGGTGTATGCCGGCCCCGACAATAAGCCCGCAGCTTACAGCCCTGACAATAAGCCTTTCAAGCCCCGGCACTTCCTTCCCGTTTCGCTCGATGGCGTGAAGAAAGGTGATTTTGCCATGATTCTGGGCAACCCGGGCACCACCGACCGCTACCTCACATCCTACGGAGTGGAAATGGCTGTGAACGAAACCAACCCTACACGGGTAAAAATAAGAGCCGAAAAACTTCGTATCATGAACGAAGGTATGGACAAAGATCCTGCCATAAGGCTGAAATATGCCAGTAAATATGCCGGTGTGTCCAACTACTGGAAATATTTCATTGGCCAGACCCGCGGGCTCAAACGCCTTGATGTAGTGGATAAAAAGAAAAATATTGAACAAAAGTTTGATCGGTGGCTCGAAACAAATCACAGCCTGAAGGCTGAATACGGACAGGCCTTACCTTTGATCAGCGATGCTTACAAAATTCTAGCTGAATACAATATTGCCCGTTGGTATATGGTAGAAGCCATCATGCAGGGCAGCGAAATCCTGACCAACGCCAGCCGCTTCAGCAAGCTGAACGACCTGCTCAAGGCCGGCAACCCCGATCAGGAGGCCATACGCAAAGAGGCCGAAAGGCTCGAGAAAAATGTGGACGAATGGTTCAAAAACTACGATACCGGCATTGACCAGAATATGCTGTCCCGTATGTTGGAGATGTATAGCACTGATGTTCCACAGCATCAACAACCCGTTTTGTTGGGTTCATTGGCCCATGCTTCCAAAGGCAATTTCAATAACTTAGCTGCCGAAATCTTTAAAAAGTCACTATTTGCCAATCCGGCCAAAATCAAGGCTTTTCTGGTCTCCCCCAAGTCGAAATCCATCGAAAAGGATCCGGCTTTCAAACTGATTAAGGCGTTTTATGACAAAAACCAGGAGATTCAGGATGGCACCCGTCAGGCCAATGAAAACCTCAAACAAGGGAATCGCATTTTTGTGGCCGGACTACGCCAGATGCAACCTGAGCGCACTTTCTATCCTAATGCCAATTTCAGCCTCCGGCTTACTTATGGCAGCGTGCTGGATTATTATCCGGCCGATGCCATCCATTACGACTATTATACCACCACAAAGGGAATTCTGGAAAAAGAAGACCCGTCGGTGAGGGAGTTCGAGGTGCCCGAAAAACTGAAAAAAATTATCTCGGCTGCCGATTATGGCCGCTATGCCAATGCCGATGGCACCATGTCGGTGAACTTTTTAGCCAATTTGGACATCACCGGCGGCAACTCAGGCAGTCCGGTCATTGACGGCAACGGACGACTCATCGGACTTGCTTTCGACGGCAACTGGGAAGCTATGAGCGGCGACATTGCCTTTGAACCCGAACTGCAACGCACCATCAGCGTGGATATCCGTTATGTGATGCTGATTATTGACAAATTTGCTGATGCTCAGCGTCTGCTCCGCGAGATGAAGATCGTACAGAACAATCAATACGTTGCTCCCGAAGAGCAAGCCATCCCGGCCAGTAGAAGAATCAACTAAATCCAAATCACAGGATTAGAAAAAGCCCGCTACTTTTGGAAGCGGGCTTTTTCTATCCAATTTTCCGTTTTATCGTTCAATTTTGCTGAATCTAAACTCTTTTCGTTTGGTTTGACGCAGGGTTTCTCTGATAGCCACAAAAACGCTGTCCGATTCAAATACAAAAGCGATGCGTTGTGGGTAATTGATTTCGGAGTTTTCAAAAACCCATTTGCCGCCGTCAGAATGTTGCAGTTCATAAACTGTTTCTGTTGCCGTCATTCGATCCGTTTCGCGGCTGTAAAACCGCCATTTTCCCTGATATTTCTCAAAACGCATTGACTCAATCAGAAAAGTGTCGGCATTGTTCACACTGAAGCTTCTGCCCCAAAGTGCAGAGTCTGATACGCTTTTCCATTCTTCAAAAAGTAGCGGGCCATTGTGCACAGCCCACAAACCCTCAAGTTGTTGAAGGCGGGCAATGGGTTTTTCAATGCCCGAACAAGCCGTTAACCCGAGAAGAATGAGTAACAAAACACAGGTCGCCCTGTATCGTATCGCCTTATACTTCATTGCGTTGATGAAAGCCGTATTGGCTCACAGGCCAAGACGTTTAGTGAGTTCGGCGGTTTGTGCTTCAAAGCCTTTTTTTCCCAGCAATGCAAACATATTCTTTTTGTACGCTTCCACTCCGGGTTGGTCGAAAGGGGTCACTTCAAGCATATAACCGCTTAGCGCACAGCCCATTTCAAAGAAATATATCAATTGCCCGATGGTGTTGGCGCTGATTTCGGGAATACAAATGCGGATATTGGGTACTCCTCCGTCAACATGGGCCAAAGTGGTGCCTTGTTCGGCTTTATGGTTCACTTCCGAGAGACGTTTTCCGGCAATATAGTTCAGTTGGTCGAGGTCGCTTTCGGCCTCGGGCACCCGCAATTCACGTTCAGGAGTTCCAACCGAGATCACGGTTTCAAAAAGAAAGCGCAGTCCTTCCTGAATATATTGCCCCATCGAATGCAGGTCGGTGGTGAAACCCACACCGGCAGGGAAGATCCCTTTATTTTCTTTTCCCTCGCTTTCGCCATAAAGCTGTTTGAACCATTCGGTAAGATAAAACAGCCGTGGCTCGTAGTTCACCAACACTTCCACTGTTTTGCCCGAGTGGTAAAGTGCCTGCCGTGCAGCAGCGTACCAGGCAATAGGGTTGCCATGCAGGTTTTGCACGGTGCGGCTCATGTTTTCCATTTTTCGGGCACCGTCAATCAATTGGCGAATATCTATTCCGGCTACCGCAATAGGCAGCAGTCCAACCGGGCTCAGCACCGAATAGCGCCCTCCCACATCGTCGGGAACCACATAAGTGGCATATCCCTCGCTGTCGGCCAGTTGTTTGAGCGCTCCGCGGCTTTGATCGGTGATGGCCACGATGCGCCGGCGGGCTTCTTCAATACCATATTTCTTTTCGATATGTGCCCGCAGGATACGGAAAGCAATGGCCGGCTCGGTGGTTGTCCCCGACTTGCTGATGACGGCCATGGAATAGTCTTTCTGATCCAGCAAGTCAAGCAAATCGGCTGTATAATCTTCGCTGATATGATGGCCGGCATACACAATATGCGGTGTGTTTAGTCCGCAAAGCTGTGCAAAATGATGGCTCATGCTCTCGATTACGGCGCGGGTGCCAAGATAGGAGCCACCGATGCCCACCACAACAAACACCTCAGACTTTGCCCTGAGCTCTTCCGCATGTTGTTCGATGGTGCTGATGCGGGCTTCGGTGATGGAGGAAGGAAGGTCAACCCATCCCAGAAAATCATTGCCTGCTCCGGTTTTGTTATAAATAGCCCTGTAGGCACTGCTGATTTTTTTCTCATACGAAAGCAATTCTTCTTTCGGAAGAAAGCCATAAAGCTGTTCAAGATTCAATTTTAGCTGTATCATATCCATTGTTTTTTAGGTTTCGCCGTGAAAAAGATAAAGTACAAAAATAGCCCTCTTGCGCTTAACGCAACAAAAAAAAGAGGCGGAACAAGAAAATTCCGCCTCTTCGAACCAAAAACCAAAATATATGAAAACCTTTTTACGCACAATGTAGTTTGCCTTGGGGAAAGGCTTGCTACATTAAAATAGGTTTGAAAAGAACTGCTACAAAAGTACATTCAAAAATCAGCCTGCGCTGTTAATGAAATTTAATGCTTGTTAAGATTTGTTAAGCCTCTGTAAACTGTGTAAATCAATGGTTTACTTTTGTCGAATGAACAAAAAGCTGCTTTTTGGCATTGCATTTCTGATGTTGGCCGCTCTGATAGGGATCATGGCTGTTCAGTTTTATTTGATTGGCGATGCCATCAAGGTGAAAGAAGCCACTTTCGTGCGTGATGTGAACCAGGCCATCGGACAGGTTGTGGTGAATCTTGAGAAAGAGGAGATGCAGCGTCAGTATGAATACCACGTCAGGCTCATGAATCAGCGCGCCAACCTGATGGCGGTGTACGACTCGCTTAAAAGGAGCATTGCCATTGAGTTGCAAAAGCCCATGACCAAGGATGAGTATGCCGCTTTTATCCGACGGAGCACCATTGCCGAGGAGAAAATTCAGGATATGATTTTTGGCTATTCCGAAGCTTCAGGCAACATCAAAGAACTGCAACCGCTGCATATTGACAGCCTTCTGAACACCGAGTTCAAGCGCTACGGCATTGATACCCATTTTGAGCTGGGTATCTACAGCCCAACAAAAAACATCATGCTGTTTCAGAAAACCGGTCGTTATTCGCAGCAACTCATGGAGCAGAGTTTTGCTTTCGACCTTTTTCCTACCATCTCGCCGGCCATGTTTGCCGATAAGCTCTTAGTATATTTTCCCCACGAGAAGCGTTTTTTAATGAAACAATTAGCCTCGTTGGTCTTCGTTACAGGAGCTTTGGTTCTGGTCATCATCGCCGGTTTTGGTGCCACGGTATGGTTTATCCTGAAACAAAAGGAGCTTTCGGAGATGAAAAACGACTTTGTCAACAATATGACGCACGAGTTCAAGACGCCTATCTCCACCATTGGCTTGGCTTGCGAAGCCCTTCGCGATGCCGATGTACAAAAGTCGGAAGTACTCTATTCTAACTACATCAGCATCATTGACGAAGAAAACAAACGGCTTGGATTGATGGCCGAACAGGTGCTGCAGTCAGCCTCACAGGAAAAAGGAGTTCTCCTTTTGAAACACGAAACAATGGAGCTTCACGATATTGTGAAAGATGCCGTGGCCACCAAGATGCTTCAGGCCAAAAGCCGTAGCGGCCATATCTTTGCCGACCTAAAAGCCGAAGACTCAACGGTGATGGGCGACAAGGTTCACCTGACCAATGTGGTGCTAAATCTGCTCGACAACGCTTTGAAATACACCGAAGAAGCACCTCAGATTGTGGTACGAAGCCGCAATATTCCCAACGGAATCGAACTAAGTGTAACCGACAACGGAATCGGAATCAGCAAAGCCAATCAAAAACGTATCTTTGAAAAATTATTTCGGGTGCCGACAGGCAATGTCCACAACGTAAAAGGCTTTGGCTTAGGCCTGAGCTATGTGAAAGCCGTAGTGGAGAAATTAGGCGGCACAACCGGTGTTCACAGCGAATTAAAAAAAGGTTCAACATTTTATATCCGGCTGCCATTGAGCAGTAACTACTAAAAACTCAACCTATTATGGAACAACAAATGAAAATATTGTTAGCCGAGGACGATAAGAATTTTGGCACAATCCTGAAAGCATATTTCGAGGCCAAAGGTTTTCAGACTACCCTTTGCGGCGATGGTCACGAAGCTTTGGAGCGGTTCAAACGCGAAGATTTTAATTTTTGTGTGTTCGATGTTATGATGCCGGTGATGGACGGTTTCACCTTAGCTGCCGAGGTACGCAAACTCGACAAAAAAGTTCCTATGTTGTTTCTGACAGCCAAAAACATGGAAGCCGACAAACTCAAAGGCTTTGAGCTGGGTGCCGACGATTATCTCACCAAGCCTTTCAGCATGGAAGAGCTGCTACTGCGCATGAAAGCCATCATGCGACGCTCGGCCGAAGATACGGTGCGCCCCACCGTGTTCCAGATTGGCAGCTTCACCTTCGACTACAACCGCCAGTTGCTCATTCGCGGCAACGAGGAAAGCCGCCTCACCTCCAAAGAGTCGGAACTGCTGCGCCTGCTCTGCGAAAACGTGAACAATGTGCTCGACCGTTCGGTGGCACTCAACAAAATCTGGTACGACGACAGCTATTTCAACGCCCGCTCGATGGATGTGTATATCACCAAACTGCGCAAGTATTTCAAAGAAGACCCTTCAATCGAACTGATGAATGTGCATGGCGTAGGGTTTAAGCTTTTGGTTGGAAGCTGAAAAAAGAATGCCTGTTGACCACTTTCCCCTATCATCCCTGCTGCCCGAAACTTTCGATGTAGCAGGCCATCATCTGAATCTCACTGCAGCAACGCCTTTTCGAGCCCTGCTGAATCCAATCCGGCAGGGTAAAAAAGTGGTTGCAGCCGACACCTATGCCACGGCAATGGCCTTTTACAGTTGGCTGCGCAAATTTGCCCAAGCTAAAATCCCAGTTACCGACTACGCCTCATCGCAACAAAACAAAGCGTTTTTTTCTTTGCTGACTGACGGTTTTCTGCTGCGAATCACCCACGGCCAGGCAATGCTACGCTCGGCACCAAAAAACCCCTGGCTTACTGAACTTTTCCCCGAGAAAGACGATTTTCTGCTCAAATTTTCCGATTTTCTGGGCATCAATGGCTCTTGGCAATGGTTTCGCAACGGCATCCATTTTCCGGGTCTCGACTATCCATTGCATCCTTATTATGGAGTCTATTTCCCGACACGCTTTGGCCACTTGCAGCTCTTCGATCAATGGCTAAAAAGCCAAAAACCCTTTTCACAAGCCCTCGACATGGGAGCCGGCTGCGGCGTGTTGAGCTTCTATCTGCTGAAAAACAGCTGCCAAAAAGTGACGGCCACCGACATCAATCCATTTGCTTTAAAAAGTATCAGGATGGAGATAAAAAACCATCCCGAAGCATCGAAAATCGAGCTTCATGCCGGATCATTCTTCGATGGATTACAACCAAATATGTTTGATCTGGTGGTGTTCAATCCGCCTTGGATCCCTGGCTCGATAGCCAACAGCCTCGATTTAGCCACGCACTATGGGCAAGGTTTCTTCGAACAGTTTTTTGAACAGGCAAGCCGCCTGCTGTCAACTCAGGCATTATTGGCGATACCCTTCTCCACATTTGGACTTGTTGCCGGTATCACCCACAATCATCCCATTGCCAACGAAATTGAAAACAATCGTTTTGAGGTGGTCGAACATCGGCAGCAAGCCATACAGCAAGCACCTTCAACGCGCCGCAACTGGCTTGCCGGATTGCGTCAAAACGAAATGGACGAGCTCTGGGTGCTGAAAAAAAGCAAATAAAGAATCAAAAACACAACGACTATCTGTCCATCAGCGGCCAATAACGCTTATGCACTTTGCTGGTGTTTGAATTTTGCCATGGCACTGGCGGCAAAATGAAGACCAGCTCATTTTCAGGACGTGTTCGATTATCGAAGTCGGGAAAGGTGTGGAGGCTAAAGCGTGTGTTTATTAGGCCATTGCTATTTACATAACGAAGCTCTGTCGGGCTTTACGGAACGGATCAGTGGCTTGCGGGTTTGATTTTTTCGGCAATGTAACGGTGTAACTCACTGATGATCACCCGCTCCTGCAGCATACTGTCGCGGTCGCGCAAGGTAACGGTATCATCTTCTAAGGTCTGGTGATCCACGGTGATGCAATAGGGCGTCCCGATGGCGTCGTGGCGGCGATAGCGTTTCCCGATGGAATCTTTCTCTTCATATTGGCAATAAAAGTCGTAACGCAGGCCGTGCAAAATTTCGCGGGCTTTTTCGGGCAAACCGTCTTTGGCTACCAAAGGCAACACGGCGGCTTTCACCGGAGCCAACACGGGCGGAAGTTTCAGCACCACCCGCTCGCTGCCATCGTCAAGCCGCTCTTCGGTGTAGGCATGGCTCAGAATAGCCAGAAACATACGATCGAGCCCAATGGAAGTCTCTACCACATAAGGCACATAGCTCTGATTGAGTTCAGGATCGAAGTACTGTATCTTTTTTCCCGAATATTTCTGATGGGCTTCGAGGTCGAAATCGGTACGCGAGTGAATGCCTTCGAGCTCTTTGAATCCAAACGGAAACTCAAACTCGATGTCGGCGGCGGCATTGGCGTAGTGGGCCAGTTTTTCGTGATTGTGAAAACGATATTTCGAGGCCGGAATACCCAGCGAAAGATGCCATTTCATGCGTTCCTGTTTCCAATGTTCATACCATAGGAGTTCTTCACCGGGACGGACAAAAAACTGCATCTCCATCTGTTCGAACTCTCTCATGCGGAAGATAAACTGCCGGGCAACGATTTCGTTGCGGAATGCTTTTCCGGTTTGGGCAATGCCAAATGGAATTTTCATGCGGCCGGTTTTTTGCACATTGAGAAAATTGACGAAGATGCCTTGAGCTGTTTCGGGTCTCAAGAATATTTCGCTGGCACCTTCGGCGGTTGATCCCATCTGTGTTGAAAACATCAGGTTAAACTGCCTCACATCGGTCCAGTTGCGGCTGCCCGAGATGGGGCAAACGATGCCAAGCTCTTCTATCAGGGTTTTAAAAGCCGGCAGATCGTTGGCTTCCATGATGCTGTATAGCCTTTTGCTGATGGTTTCGTGTTGGCTTTGGTATTCGAGCACCCGTGCGTTGGTAGAAACAAATTGCTGTTCGTTGAAGCTCTCGCCAAAACGTTTGCGGGCTTTTTCCAATTCTTTCGCAATTTTATCTTCAATTTTGGCCAGAAAATCTTCGACAAGCACATCGGCGCGATAGCGTTTTTTCGAGTCTTTGTTGTCAATTAGCGGGTCGTTGAAGGCATCCACATGCCCCGAAGCTTTCCAGATGGTCGGGTGCATGAAGATGGCCGAGTCAATACCCACAATATTCTCGTTGAATTGCACCATGGCCTGCCACCAATAGCGGCGGATGTTTTTTTTCAGCTCAACGCCGTTCTGGCCGTAGTCGTAAACGGCACTCAGCCCGTCGTAAATTTCGCTCGACTGAAAGATAAATCCATACTCTTTGGCATGGGAGGTAATTTTTTTGAAAAAGTCGTCCTGATTCATCATGGCGCAAAATTAGGGTTTTCATCTGTAACCGGGGCCGAAGAAGACCCCACTCTAACCGGCAAAAGTACAAAACAAGGCCGTTGGCACTTACGACTTCTAGTCGAAAAAATGTAAATTCAACCAGAGAACGGTATTTTTAAGCCGTTTCCTTTTTTCGCAATAAAGTGGCAAGGCGAAAGTTATACCTTTGTAAAAAACGAGGGTTGATTCCATGATGACCAAACTTTACCGACTGTTTGCCTTTTGGGCAGGCATTGCGCTGATTTTCACTCTGGCAGGCAAAAGTGAGCTTCGAGGCCAGTCACCGGTGAGCTTTCTATCGCTCCCTGAAGTGATCCATATAGCTCAGGAACGTTCGCCCGAGGCCATGATTGCACGCCACCGTTTCAAACGCAGCTATTGGGAATACCGGAGTTTTAAGGCCGGTTATCTGCCACAACTGGGGTTGAGTGCCACTTTGCCCAATTTCAACCGCACTATTGATGCCATCACCCAGGGCGATGGAACGGAAACCTACCTCGAGCGCACCTTGGCACGCTATTCGGCCAGCCTCTCGCTAACCCAAAAAGTGGGTTTCACCGGTGGCGAAGTATTTCTGCAATCGGGCTTGCAGCGGTTGGACAACTTTTATGCCGACACCTCCACACGTCAGTTTCTTTCGTCGCCCATCAGCATCGGCTTCCGCCAGCCTATTTTCACCTACAACACCTACAAATGGGACAAGCGCATCGAGCCTATGCGTTACGAAGAAGCACGCCGGCAATACCTCGAAGCCACCGAACAGGTTGCGTCAACGGCCATCAACCACTTCTTCAACCTGTTGACGGCGCAGGTGGAGAAAGACATCGCCCTGAAAAATATGGCCAATTACGATACGTTGTACAACATTGCCAAAGGGCGTTTTGTCTTAGGCAAGATTGCCGAAAACGAGCTGCTGCAACTCGAGCTCAACCTGCTTCGCGCCGAAGCATCGGTGGAGACAGCCGACCTCAATTACGAAAATATGCTGTTCTCGTTTAAATCGTTTCTTAGGCTCAGCACCACCGACAAGATTCAGCTTATGTCGCCTGTTGCCGCTGATTTTCATAGCGTTGAGCTCGAAGAAGCGTTGCTTCAGGCTCTAAACAACACCTCCTCGGGATTGAATTTTGACCGTCAGATTTTAGAAGCCCAGAGCAACTTGGCCAAAGCACGCACCCAGGGACGTTTCGAGGCCGAGATCAATGCCAGCTTCGGACTAACCCAAACCTCCGACGTATTTGACAAAGTATATTCAATTCCTTTAGACGAAGAACGCATCAGTTTAGGAATCACCATACCTATTCTCGACTGGGGTCAGGCCCGCGGACGAATTAAAATGGCCGAGTCGAATTTAGAGCTCGTGCAAACAACAGTGGAGCAAAGCCGTAAAGACTTTGAACAAAACATTTTCCTGAAAGTGATGCAGTTCAATATGCAAAAAAACCAGATGAAAATTGCCGCCAAAGCCGACACCGTTGCCCAGAAGCGTTTCGATGTTACCCAAAAACGCTATATGATCGGAAAAGTGAACGATATTCTGGAACTCAACAACGCCCAGATTGATAACGACAATGCCCGCATTGGATACTACAATGCCTTGAAATCCTTCTGGAGCAGTTTCTACGAAATACGTCGGCTCACCTTGTTCGATTTTCGCGACAAACGCAAAATATCGGTTGACCTGAACGCCATCCTCTGATTTCTGGTTTTTTCAAAAACAAATTTATTGAGGTTCAGAAGCAAACGTAGCTGGGTCATCAAGTTGGTGAGGAGGTTCGGGGGATAACCGTTTTTCGGTTCTTTTTCCACAACATAAAGACCAGTAACCCAAATAGTCCGAGGCCAATGGCCGCTCCGGCAAGATAGTAGTAAACCCGCAAACGATAAGACAGTACTGCGTTTTCATTTTTCAGTTTTTCATTCTGGCTCAGCAGCTCCTGATTTTGCAAGGCAAACCCTGCTTCAGCGGCTTTCAGCTTGCCGTACATCTCGGCCATACTGTCGTTCTCGGCTTTGTAGGGTTCAAAAAGACGAATGAAAGCCGGAAAATCGTTCAGCCTGATATAATTTTCCATCAATTGATCGCGGACACTGGTGCTGTATCCTGCGATTTGGTTTTCGATGGCTTTGGCGGCACACTGCTCAAAATAAGTATTCGATTGGCGGAAGTTATTTTTCTTTTGGTAGGCCTCGCCCAGATGGTACAAGGCGCGAACCTGGCCCTGCACCACCTTTGAGCTCAGATAAATCTGCATGGCGCGCTGAAGTGTGGCAATAGCTTTGTCCACTTCGCCCGAAGCAATGTTCACGTTGGCAATATTGACTAAAGTATGGGCAATAGGAATTGGATGGCCTTTTTGCTCTCTGATATTGAGGGCTTCCTGAAAATAGCCCATTGCCTTTGGATAATCTTCTTTGTCGTAATAAAAAATCAGGCCAATGTTGGAGCAAGCTCTTGCTAGCATTTCGCCGTGATGGTTTCGCCGGGCAAAACGGATGGTTTTTTCGAGCAGACCCAAGGCTTTGTCGTTTTCATCCCATTGCCACAACACTTGACTCAGGTTCATCTCGGCCAGGGCATTACTGGCCGAGTCGCCAAAAGAAGCAAACATTATAGCTGCTTTATAGAACGCATCGTGCGCCTTGTTCAGGTCGCCTGTCTCAAACCACACATTGCCGCTATTATTGGTAGCGTATGCTAAAAGGCTGTCGTTTTTCAGGGTTTCCGACATGCCGGTTACTTTTTCAAAATAGTACAAGGCACTATCGTATTCAGAGAGTTGTGATTTCAAATCGCCTATCTGGTTAAACATTTTGGCTGCATAGGTTAGGTCGTCAAGCGTTTGAAAGATTTGCAGCGATTGATGGTAATAGCGCAAAGCGAGGTCGAAATCGCCGGCCTGCTGTGCGCTCTGGCCGATGGAACGCAAGATGTGGGCTTTCATACGTTCCATGCCGTGGGTGTCAGCATATTGCAGTGCCTCCATGCCCGACTTCAATGCCTTATCGTAGCTCACCAAACGATAGGCTTCGGAAAGAGCTATCAGACTTTCTGTCCTTTTGTTGCCCGTCTGCCATTCGAGCAACTGGTTCAATGAATCAATTTTTTTGATTCCTGCCTCCTGTGCTGCAAGCCTTTGAAAGTGTAAAACTCCTAATGAGCAAAAAATGAAGACGATAGTATTTCTCATAACCAATGTACAAACTTACCATTTTTTTAGCTTGACCTCACCTGAACATGAAAAATGTTGCGTCAGGAAGCCGATTCTTTTAGAACAAATGACTTGTTTGGCTTTGCCACCTTTTGGATTATCTTTGCCAAAAAACCAGATCATCATCTATGATACGATCCATGACAGGTTATGGCAAAGTGCAGGAACAGCACGGCCAAACGAAGATTATTGCCGAAATCAGATCGCTCAATAGCAAGCAGTTGGACTTGGCACTTCGACTGCCGGCCGATTTCAAAATGGTTGAATTTGAGCTTCGCAACCTGATTGCCGAAACTGTGAAACGGGGTAAGGTTGACTGTTTGGTGTCGGTTGAAGGCAATGGCTTTCAGAAATCGGGCCGTATTGACCAACAGACTGCTGGTCTTGCCTTTCAGCAAATCAAAGAGATGGCTGACAGCCTGAGGCTTGCTTTGCCCGAAGATGTGATCTCCATTTTGATAAAATATCCCGGCGTGATTGCCAACGGTGAAGTGGATGTGCCACTGCCCGAAGAACTTGCCAAAGCCACAGTTGAAGCCTGCCGGATGGCTCTTTCCGCCTTTGATGCCTTCCGCACACAGGAGGGTCTGGTGCTGAAAAACGATATCGAAAACCGTATTTATCTTATCCTTCAACTTCTCGATTCGGTTGAACCATTCGAGAACCAACGCACCGAACAATTGAAACTCCGGCTTGTGAAAAACGTCTCGGAAGTGAGCGATAATCTGAAATTCGATCCAAACCGTTTTGAACAGGAACTGATTTATTATCTCGAAAAACTCGACATCAGCGAGGAGAAAGTCCGCCTGCGACAGCATTGCAGCTATTTTCTGGAAGCCGTAAACGATGATTTTGCGGGTAAAAAATTAGGCTTCATCGGGCAGGAAATCGGTCGCGAAATCAACACCCTTGGCTCAAAAGCCAACGATGCCAACATTCAGCGCATCGTGGTACAGATGAAAGATGAGTTGGAAAAAATCAAAGAACAACTCTTTAACATTTTATAATATGGGGGGTTTGAAAGGAAAAATGCTCATTGTGTCGGCCCCTTCCGGTGCCGGAAAAACCACTTTGGTGAAACACCTGCTGACGCAAATTCCTGAGCTGGGTTTTTCGGTCTCGGCCACCTCACGACCCAAACGCGAAAACGAAACCGATGGCAAGGATTATCACTTCTTGAGTGCGGAGCAGTTCAGGCAAAAAATAACCGAAGATGCGTTTTTGGAATGGGAAGAGGTTTACGAAGGTGTTTATTACGGAACCCTGCTCCACGAAGTGGAAGCTATGCTCCGTCAGGGACGCCACATCATTTTCGATGTGGATGTTATTGGCGGACTGAATATTAAAAAATATTATGGGCCTCAGGCTCTCAGTGTCTTTATTCAGGCACCATCGCTCGAAGTTCTCGAACAACGTTTGCGCAACCGTTGCAGCGATTCGGAAGAAAGTATCCGCCAACGCATTGACAAAGCCAAATGGGAGATGAACTTTGCTCCACGGTTTGACCTTGTTTTTGTGAACGACGACCTGAATGTCGCCCGCGAGAAACTCACCTTTTTAGTCAACGAATTTCTCCACCACTGATGAAACCCATATATCCGCTTCGCTATCGGGCTGCTTTGCTTGCGGCCTATCAGACCAATCCGCTGCGGGCCTTATTGAGCCTTCAATTGGCCGAAAAAACGATCGAAGCCCCTGCTGCGGGCCAATTGCTCGTACAGATGGAAGCCGCGCCCTGCAACCCTTCGGACATTGCCTTTATGCAAGGCGGCTACAACGTGGTGAAACCGTTGCCGGCCGTGCCCGGATTTGAAGGCGTTGGGGTGGTGGCCGATGTGGGTCCCGACCTTGATCCGGCCTGGATTGGCCAACGTGTCTCGGTTTTTATTCAGGGTCAAAGCGATGGAACCTGGGCCGAATTTGTCCTTGTCAGCCCAAAACATATTTTACCTGCTCCTGCCGGATTTACCGTTGAACAGGCAGCCATGTTTTTTATCAATCCTTTCACCGCTTGGGGGCTGATGGAAATTGCGACCGTACCAAGTGTGCTTATGAATGCCGCCGGCAGCCGCCTTGGCGAATATGTGCTCGCTTTGTCAAAACAACGTCAAATGCACATCATCGGCATCGTGAGAAAGGAACAAACATCCGAAACCCTCATAAAACGCGGATTTGACAGTGTGCTGATTTCTTCGTCGCCCGATTTTGAACAACAACTTCGGCAGGCCATTCAACGATTTCAGCCCCGTCTTTTTCTCGATGCTGTGGCCGGCGAACAATGCGGCCAGGTGGCCAGCCTGCTGCCTCCCGATAGTCGCGTGGTGGTGTATGGCGGACTTTCGGGCAAAGAAATTAGCGGTATTTCGGCCCTTCAACTCATATTTAAAAAGCTTATTATCAGTGGTTTTGATCTAAACGCTTGGTTTGCTGCTGCCGGAAGTGAGAAAGTAAGCGAAGTTTCCAGGCAGCTTTCGCAAATTATCCGCAACAACGAAGTGCAAAACCGCGTGGCCATCACCGTGGGTCTCGATGAGCTGGCCAAAGGTTTGCGACACTATCTGGGTGCCATGTCGGAAGGCAAGATGCTCATCCGTTTTTAAACCCGATTCAATGAAAAAAATCGGTCTTCTTTTTGGCTCTTTCAACCCCGTGCATCATGGCCACCTGATGTTAGCCAATTTTATGCTGGAGTTTGTTCCTTTCGATGAGGTGTGGTTTGTGGTTTCGCCCCAAAATCCACTCAAAGCTGTCGGCGACCTCTGGCCCGAAAATCTGCGTTTGGAGTGGGTGAAAAAGGCTATCGGCAGCTTCGAACGCTTCAAAGCCTGCGACATCGAGTTTGAGCTTTCCCGACCATCATATACCATTGAAACGCTGAGAGCTTTGGTGAAGGCCTTTCCACAGCACGAATTTTCTGTCATCATGGGCGCCGACAGCCTAAGCAACTTCCACCTGTGGAAAGCGCACAAAACAATAGTAGAAAACTTCAGCTTAGTGGTGTATCCGCGCAAAGGCTTCAGCAACAGCCTTTTCGAAGCTCACCCTTCTGTTAAACGCGTTGATGCGCCCCAGATTGAAGTATCGTCCACCTTTATCCGTGAGGGATTAAAGCAAGGAAAAGACTTGTGTTTTTTTCTTCCCGATGGGCTTTTTCAAGCCATCAAAGAAGCGATGAATTTCCATTGAGGCCGGGTTGTGATGGAGTTTGTTGTCGTTCTGCCAACGATGATCTCTCAATGAACAAAGGCAAAGTATCAAGTCTTTTGCGGATTTCCGGTGCAAAAACCTTTAACTTTGGCGACTTGAAAAGCAAAATCAGAGACATCAGATGAAAACGACTTTTTATCACCAGAAAAAAATTGCTTATACCGTATCTGGAGATGGCTCCAACTTGATTTTTTTGCACGGTTTTCCGATGGATCATCGGGTTTGGGACGGCTTTATTCCAGTTCTTGAGTCGCATTTTCGGGTGATTGCGATTGATTTGCCCGGCTTCGGACAATCCGAAATGCAAGGTCATATTCATTCAATGGATATGATGGCCGGGGCTGTGAATGCGGTGATGGAACAGGAGCAAATCGCGAAAGCCGTTATCGTTGGCCATTCCATGGGAGGTTATGTCGCTATGGCTTTTGCCGGACTTTTTCCATCAAAGCTTGAGGGCATTGTCTTGTTTCATTCGCACGCTGCCGCCGATGACGAAGCTGCTTTAGCCTCTCGTAACGCGGCTATTGCGCAAGCCTCAAGCGACCACCTGACCTTCGTAAGTCAGTTTGCAGCAGGTTTATTCGACTCCAAATTTCTGAAACAACAGCCTGAGGCAGTGCAAACCATTGACGATATTGTTCGCAGCCAGAAAAAGGAAGCCGTTGTGGCAGCTTTGGCGGGAATGCGCGATCGCAGCAGCAAGCTCGATGTGTTACATCAGATGGCTGTTCCCATTTTGTTTATTCTCGGCAAAACCGATAGCCGTATGCCCTTTGCGCACTTGATGGCACAGCTTGCCTTGCCGGCCCAAGCCGAGTTGCTGTTGCTCTCCGGCGTTGGACACATGGGTTATCTGGAATCTGCCAATACCACTCGTTCTGCCATTCGTCATTTTGCACAACGTTGTTTCGATAACTCATGAAAAGTCGGGGTTTATTTTACCATTATGCATTGATTTCCAGCGTAATAAAATGTGCAATAGCAAGTTTACTGCTTTGGTCGAGTTCTTTTGCCGCACGTTCGCAAACAGCTTTTGTGGAACTTTCGGGAGGATTGTCTATGCCCTTAGCTCCCTATTCTTCACCCGATTTGTCGCAGGGCTGTTTCACCCAACCGGGTTTTGGTCTGTCATTTGCTGTCGGAACTTCGCTGTGGCGAAATCTGGGTGCAATGGCATACGGTGGATACTTGCTCCATCCGGTGGATGTGTCAGCTCTGGGTTATCAAAAACTTCAGGCCGACCCCTTTTTGAGTAACCTGACCATTCGCAGCGAGCCATACCGAATTCTGGCTTTCATGGGAGGGCCTTTTTTTCAGCTGCCCGCCTCAAAGAAACTTCGGTTACAGGGAGCACCCATGGCAGGATGGTTTTCGAGTCGAAGCCCGTATCAACTGCATAAAACAAGCTATTTCATGCCAGGACCTTCCTTTTACGAAATCACCACCTCCCTCGACAGAAGTTTTGCCTGGGGGTTGACCACTTTGTGCAGCTATAGGCTGACTTCCTGCTACGAAATAGGGTTAGGTGCCGACTTTCTTACCTCAAAAGCCCGATTCCGCTTTTTCAGACCCGATGGCAGCGTACGAACCGATGTCAAGAAAATCAATTTGTTGAACATTAAGCTCGGTATCGTGTTCAATCTGCCCGGCTTCCATACACCTGCCAAGCAATAAAAACCCGACACAGTCGTTATAAATGAATACTTTTTAGCTCCAAAACCGAAATAATAACATTGTTGATTGTACAATTAACAATATTGCTGATTCATAAATATTTACCTTATAGAAACTACCGGTTTATGAAACATAAAATCTACTTTCTCTTTGCTTATTTTCTGATTGCCAGCCCCTCCTTGGCCAAAGCACAGGGAATAGGAATCGGCCAATGGCGCACCCATTTGCCCTATCAGCGTGTGATTGATGTGGAAATAGCCGACAATAAGGTGTATGCCGCCACGCCATACGATCTGTTTGTTTACGATAAAACCGACAACCGTTTGCAACTCCTCAACAAAGTAAATGGGCTGAGCGATATCGGTGTCAGCAAAATTGCCTACAGCAGCGAATATCAAACCCTTTTGGTGGCTTATACCAATACGAATATTGACCTTATTCGACCCGATGGAATCGTCAACCTAAGCGACATTAAAAACAAGGAACTTGTTGGGAATAAAATAATTAACAATATTCTGTTTCGTGGGAAATACGCATTTCTCTCATGTGGTTTTGGCATTGTGGTAATTGATGTGGTGCGTCAGGAGGTTTTCGACACTTATTTGATTGGCCCTCAGGGAAGCTTTATTAATGTTCACGACATCGCCATTCTGGACAATACGCTTTATGCAGCAACCGAATCAGGGGTTTATTATGCTTCCCTCAGCAGTCCAAACCTAGCCGATTTCAATCAATGGACTAAAGACCTTCGGCTGAGGCATCCGCATTTGAATTACAATCAAATAGAAACTTTCGGCAATAAAGTTTTCCTCAACTACAGCCGTGGGGCCTACGATGCCGACACCCTTTTTGTATTGGCCGAAAACAACTGGGATTATTTCGATAACAGCAATACCTCACTTCACCGTCAGATACGTGCTCATAACAATCATTTGGTCATTGTCAACCAGTACAACATCTACGTTTACAATACCGATCTGCAGATGGAGCTCTCCATTTATTATCCGGAAGGTGATTTTGTGGAGTCTTTGGCAGGTGTATATGAATCGGCCGATGCCATCTGGATAGGCGATCGCTGGAGAGGGCTTTTACGGGTTTACAACAATGGTTTCAGCGCACAGCAATTTTTGCCCAACGGCCCTGGAACCACCAATGTTTACGAACTGAAAGCGCGCGGCAGCCAGGTGTGGGTGGCTTCGGGCGGAAGACGAAGCGATTGGGGTAAACGCTATATGAACGATGGCGTTTTTTCGTTCGACGGCTCGCAATGGAAAACCTATAACAGCCGGAACACCAGCGGATTAGATACCATTTCCGACTTTGTTTCTGTGGCCATTGACCCTAAAAACCCGCTTAAA